>MWBQ01000051.1 GCA_002069605.1 Candidatus Atribacteria bacterium ADurb.Bin276 | reverse complement strand
TTTTTGTCCTTTTCCAAGGATAAGCAATAAAAAAATTAAAAAATAAAGGCGCCCTCCCCGCCGTAAGCGCCACCCCTCCAAGGAAGGGAATTGTTAGATTTATTCTTTCTCATTTTTGTTTGATCACTTTTCATTGTTTTCAGCATTTTCAGGATAGACCTTCATGCTGCCTAGCAGCACCAGATGAGGATGAAAATCCAAATTCGATGTGGCAGAGCTTGTCACTACATTAATCAGGCGCATTACATTACACCCCTGCAGCTTTTAAATCTTTGGTAAGGACTTTATTTATCAAGTCCATAAATTGGCTTTCAAGGAAGTATTTTTAAATATTCCACATTATTTAATGACTTTTTGGTTCAAATTCAGAAACGAAAACTATTGGACATACTTTCAATACGACGGAAAAGATCCTCAGTAATATCGATATGAAAAACCTCAGCAATCACTTGGGTCCACCCATGAATAAAGTATATCCATCCATCTTCAACCGTCAGATTTTTCTTTTCTTTTTGATGGAGCGCCTGGTGCATAAAGAGGAGATCGCCTCGATAATTAATCTCCCATACTAAGCTATTTTGAGGAAATTCGCATTGATTAGAAAGCGGTGATCCTGGTCGATCTTTCCCTAAGCCAGTTGCATTGACGATGAGAGAAAAGGGTTTCATATCTTTTAAAATGGTATCGTTGATAGCTACATCCGGACAATGATGGTATTCAATAGGTGCCTTCGGACAGAGCTTTTTCATAATTTCTTTCATCGATTCCAATCGCGGGGTACTTCGGTTGGCGACGTACATTTTTGATGGGACATTTAATCCTTTATTTTGATCAAATAGATAGGCGGCCATCGCTCGGGCACTTCCTCCAGCACCCATGATGAACACCTCACCACTGTGGTCATGCCAAAAATTTTTCGGCACAAAAGCTTCTAATGCTAAGCCACTCGATATTGGATCTTTGGCATGTCCTGCTAATCGACCATCTTTTTTAGAAATTGAGGAAAGCTCTCCAAAGGCCTGAGAATAGGGGTCAAGAAAATCAAATAAATCCTTGCAGGCATTATACATATCAATTTTGTGGGTGGTTACCAATGCTCCTAAAGAAAGAGGGTCGTCTTTTATAAAGGAAAGTGCTTTCCGGTAATCATCTTCCGGTGCATGTATGGTAATATCAATTCCTTTTAGAACGGTTCCATCTAAACCCAACTCTTTTGCCCACAAGGGGAAAAGCTTCATGATGGAAGACTTTTCAGTGGTAACACCGATAAAATACATGGTGGGTTGTGTAGCCTTATCAGGTAATTTCAATCCAATTCCCCCTTATTTATTTTTACGTTTTGGGTTGTCGATAACTGTAACCTTCCCATCAATTTCAACGACCAATTTCGGATAACCTTGTTCTTCAATAGTGGCGTAATCATGACCAGCATCGGCAGGGAAAATACAATAAAAGACTAACAGCTCGTTTCCAACATTCATGGTCCGATGCGACCAATTGGGGGGGATGTAGGAAGCTGAACCAGGAAACATTTCTAAAACTTCACAATCACCATCGGTAGATTCCATGATCAACCTCCCCTGCCCTCGTAAACAAAAGTATATTTCGGCAGTGCTGAGTTTCTCATGATAATGTCCTTTGGTTAGGAAATATTCATTCCCGATTTTTCCCGGATAAATAATGGTCGTGCAGTGGCCTAAGTGCCCCTGCTCTTCGGGTACATCAGCATAAATCACTTCATAAACCAGTGGATCGCCTTTTTGGATTAATTCTTCAGCGGCTTGAGTATCATAAAACATGTTTTTTACGTCACTGACTTTGCGAATAATTCGTTTACCAGGGTCTAGCGTCCCCGATTCAAAATTGATTACGACATTATAAGGTTTCATAAGAATCCTTCCTTTCTGAACTGAGTATATATGATAACGGATTCTATAATCATTTCATAATAACTCTCGATATTTTTCAAAAACTTCATTCATTTTGTCCATGGTTTCCAAATAATAAGGGATAAATTTTTCATAGACTTTTGATAATTTTTCATCTGGATAATGAACTTTTTTCTTTTCAACCGAATTGAGAGAAGTTTTTTGCAAATCTTGAAATACACCGACTGCATGACCAGCGATTAAAGCTGCACCCCATACTGCATATTCTTGGCGATTTAATTCAACATAGGGTACTTTTAAAATACTCGCTTTAATCCTATTCCAAAGAGGAGACTTTGCTCCTCCCCCAATCACCCGAACTTCTTTAAAAGTAAGGTTGGGTATCAATTCTCGAATGACTTTTAAGTAAAAAGCATATTCAAAAGCTATGCCCTCCAATATCGCTCGGTATAGATTTTCACGCCGGTGATCCCAGCTAAAACCAGCAAAAACTCCTCGTAGCCAGGGTTGGGTGGGAAAATTTCTTCCTCGTAAGTGGGGAATAAATATAACTCCCGAAGGTTTTGGTGCATTTTGTTCTATTTCCTGAGCCATTAATTGGAAAGCATCACGGGAATCAGCCCATTCCCGAAAGAGCTCTTTTTTTGCCCATTCTAAATCCATTCCACCACCGTTAATATAAGCCATAACATAATAAAAATCTTTTAAAACAGATTGGGCTAACATGAGGGCTTTATATTTTACATCAGGATTGTATTCATCGACAAACAAGCTAAAGCATGATGCAGTCCCGGCAACATCAAAAGCAATTCCTGGTTCAGATACTCCAGCTCCTAAGGCATTTGCTGCTTGATCACCACAACCAGCTATCAGAGGAATCCCAGCTAACAACCCCATTTCTTTTGCCCATGGTTGTTGCAACTTACCAATTTGCAGACAAGGATCAACTATTCGAGGGAATTTATCCTCTTCAACATCAAATATCTGAAGGATTTCTTTGTCCCAACGAAGATTGCGAAGGTCTCCAAAACAGGTAAAGTGCAAATTGGTATAATCTAAATAAGTTTCTTCACCAGATAACCCAGCTAACTTTTGCGTTATCCAACTGGAAGGAACGGTGAATTTTTTAATCTTTCGATAAATTTCTGGTCTTTCATGTTTCCACCATAAAATTTTTGGACCGTGATTGATACTTGGTCCCATGCCACTCTGACGAATAACTAATTGTTCTGCTTCCTTTTTCATCATTTCAGCATAATCTGCCGAACGAAAATCTAACCAAGAATCATAGGGGGTCGCTGCTTCACCCCGATCATCAACTCCCATAATTCCTGCCATTTGACTATCAAGTGCTATTGCTGCAACTTGGTTCGGAGAAATACCACTCTTCTCCATAACTTTCTTGACCGATTGTATAACCGATTGAAACATTTCATCAGGATCCTGGGTAACACTCCGATCATCGCCATAAATTATATTGGAATCAACCTTCTCAACAACTATCAATTCACCCTTATCATTAAAAAGAGCTGTTTTTGTAGCCGTTGTTCCCAAGTCACAACCAATCAAATAAGTCATTTTTCACCACTCCCCATCAAAATTTATCGGTTTTTGTTGTTTTATTGATCGGTGGGCATATTCCACCACTTGCACCGCCCGAAAACCATCTACCACCGATGGTTCCGGCTTTTCATCCTTCTGTATACATCGAATAAACGATTTCATTTCTTCCAAATAACCTTCTTTAAAACGGTTTCTCCAAGCATCATGGGTGTCACAAATGGCTTTTTTATCCAAAGTCATTAATACCGGACCATTCCCTTCGGTGGTTCCAATTCTTATCATGCCCTTGTTACCTAATATTTCCATCCTTCCATCGTAAGCGTATCCAACCGGACAACCACCATCAATTGATCCTAATGGACCATCCTGGAAAGTAACAGTCACAATATAATGGTCATAAAAATCAGGAAATTTCTCGCTGGCTTGGGGTGATTTAAAATTTTTTGCTTCCATGTAAATTCTTTCCGGTTTTTTTCCGGTAAACCATAAAACCGAATCAATATCGTGAGCAGAAACTTCGGCCAACATTCCACCACTCTTTGATCGATCCCAAATCCAGGCCGGAGGAAGCCCTGGTCCTCGACCGGTCGATTTAATCACCACCAAATCTCCAATAATTCCATCTTGAACCATTTGATAGGCTTTTCGTATGGCCGGATCGTATCGCCTCATAAAACCGATTTGAAATTTTATCCCAGTTTTATTAACGACCTCTTTAATCTTTTTGGCTTCTTCAAGGTTTTGTGCCAAAGGTTTTTCAGAAAAAACATGCTTCCCTGCTGCAGTAGCTTTTTCAACGATTTCTCGATGAGTAAAAGTCAACGACCCAATACATACTGCATCGATATTTTCTTTTTTTAATATATCATCGAGGCTGGTTGAGTATTTTTTTACTCCAACTTCTTCTGCCGATTGTCTTGCCCTACTTTCATCAATATCAACTATTGCTACCAATTCAGCTTCTGGAATATAGTTCGTTAAATTCCGACCATGAACCATTCCTGCCCTTCCGGCTCCAACCAAAACAAATCTGACTTTATCCAAGTTTCATACCTCTCTTTCTTCAATGATTTTTCTTGATTATTTTCTATTCTGTAACTCCGTGATTATCTTTTTTTTACATCCGGAGTCCTTGCTCTTTGAGAGCCCAAGGTTTTCATCCATCCGCTCCGCCATTCTGAGGAGCGTATTGTGCGAAGTGAGAATCTCATCTTTTTTAATTTTCTTGACACATTCTATAACCCTCGATCTTGATAAATCCTGGCCCATTCCGCTACTACATGATACTCCTCCGTAGGAGGAGAATTCTTTATTCGTCATTACTAAGAACTTAGTGACATGGCAATCCCTTATGCTCAATCGTTATTATTTTCTTCTTTTGGATAAAAGTATATATAGAGGGATTCGATTGGTTACCAATAAATTCAAATCCCCCTCTTACCCCCTTTGCTAAAGGGGAAGATTGATCTCTGAATAAGTATTTAAATATTTTCATTGTCTTCTCATGCTACCATAGTGGTATGAGGTTCTATCCTGAAAACCTACGGGCATGATAAATCAAGCCCCTACCAAAGAATTTAAAAAATGTAGGTGCGCAATTTATTGCGCCCGATCTTCATTTAATGTAGCAGTATGCTATGGTATGTCGAATCTTAGGTTTTCATCCTCCTCTGGTACTGCTATGTAGCATGAAGGTCTATCCTATTATATTTTTCCTTTTATAAGGAAAAATTATTTAGAAAATACTTCGACTTTAATTTTTCCTTTATCACCCCGAAAACGGGATTGAAAGTAATCCATAATGGTATTTTCTGGAGTATAAGTGATGTTTTTCATGAATATTACCGGAGCTCCTTCGGGAATTTCCAGAACTTTCGAATCAAGGTCATCAGCTACTGTTGCTTCTAAAGTTATCTCGGCTCGAAAGGCCCGAAGGTGGTATTTTTCAAAGAGAGTTCGGTAGAGCGACTTATCGGTAAGGTCTTCATGAATAAGATCAGGGCAGAGAGATAAGGGAATAAAGTTAGAAACTTTGACAATTGGCTCCCCTTCAACATAGCGCATCCTTTGAATGCAGATAATAGGATCATTTTCAGCAATGGTTAAAATTTTCCCAATATTAGGAAGGTCATTTCTCACTTCAATGTTCAAAACTTTGGTGTGAACTTGATAACCTTTCTCTGCCATGTCGTCATAAAAAGTTGAAAACTGTTGAATGAAACCGTAATTAAACTTGGGGCGGGAAACAAAGGTCCCCCTTCCTTTTTCGCGATTGAGGAGACCTTCATAAGCTAATTCTTTTATAGCCTGGCGGACGGTAGGCCGGCTGATTTGATATCTCTCTGACAATTCCCTTTCCGAAGGAATAATGTCTCCTGGTTTTAAAACACCGGTTTCAATATCTTTACGAATCATTTCTATTAATTGATAATAGAGAGGTATGGGGGTTTTACGATTTAAGGTTGACACTTTATATTACTCCTCCAAGAGGGATGAAATAGGTTAAGTGGTTAATACCACTTAACATGATATTATAGTGCTTTCCCATAGTCAAGAATGATCACCTTTAAGTTTCTTTCCATTTGCCTTTTCTATATATAGAAATAAAGAAAATATGATCTATCCTCATTATATTTCAATCATCTTGCCGCTTTCAGCCGACTTGATTTTCATGAAATAAATCTCCCTATCCACAAAAACTTATTTATAATTTTTCTTTATTTTAAGACAACACCTCAATATCCAACCCGATTACTGAGGCGATTACTTCTAAGTCAATTTTATGATGTCCGATTAATATACAATTATGATGAGAATAAAGTTTATTCATCAAAAAGTGACCATCGGGAACTCGAATCAAAGCACCATTTCGACAATCGGAACCAGGAAATTGAACATACTTCTCCAAATGTCCTTCTACTACCAATAAAGAAGAAAGCGACGAATCAATTTTTGCAAGGGTTACCTTCCCTTCGGGAAATCTCCCATCAATGGCAGTTGCATCTTCATGAACAATTTCAAGAACTCTTGGTTTTAATTTCCATTGATTAGAAAAAGAACGTGGAATTAATCCAAAATATCCACAATGAGCGACTAAGAGATGATCATCGGGGTTTTGAATCTCAGGGAAAGAATCAATCTTTTCGTGTTTTAAGGCAGCCATTCCCATCAAAAATGGATAAACATTACTCATCATGATTGGGGTTTCTAGTATATTATAAAGGATGTGTTGGGTGAGTAAGGATAAGGTATCGGCTTCACAAGCCCACATGATTCCCTTTTCTTGAAACAACAAATCCCACGCCAAACAGGGAGTGGTGTTAAAATAATAAGATTCATTTAAGCAGTTCGTCCCAATTCCTTTGATCGTCGCATCCCAGTCAATTTCTTTTTTAACAGCAAGATAGAGTTTGAGTGCATTTCCAAGAGCCCGACCCGTTACATTATCAATAGGTATAATCAAATTATTTTGAATCTTGGCAACTTCTTCTTCAGGTATTTTCTTAACTTCTTCTGCTAATTGTTTAAGGCTTTTTCGTATTATTCCAATACCAAATTTTCGGTTGATTTGCTCAGTACATTCCTTCTCCCACCAATAAAAACGCTTAAATATACTGGCTTGCATGCCCTTTCCGGGATTTTCCTGAAAAATAAGAAATTTGGTCGTTTTCATTTCTCTTTTTAGGGCTAAGCATTTGAGGATTTTTTTGGACATTTCAATATTATAAGGAGCAAATACTTCAAGGCCTTTCATTTTTAAATAACTCACCACTTCCCAGTCCCACATAGAAACTGTACCAAACTCCGAGGTTATAACTAAAATCGGGAGTTTAATATTATAGAAATCATCAATTTTCCGATAGGCTTCTCCTAATATTTGTGGGAAAATCACTGCATCAGCTTCGGGAAGTTTTTCTCCCAGCGGAATAGGATTTAACAAATCAATCTCCTCTTTAAAGAGTGTTTTCAAATTGCTCGTTTGCTGATAAAACTTCTCATCGGGGCTTGATTTAAGATAAAGAGGAACTAATTTTGCTTTCAAATCTGTAAACCCTCCCTTTCTTTTGAGGCAAAATATATACAATTTAATTTGTTAATTTTTGAAAAATTATTGATAAATATTCTGTCGAAAGGTTTGGAAAAACTACTTTTAGTTTCTTTTTCAATAATTTTAATTATTTTACCAATTCATGACAAAAAAGAGTATATTATGACCCTTATTGTTGAATTAAACAACATATGCAGGTGGAAAATAAATAAAAGTAAACTTTTCTATTGGTTTCGGTTAAAATTTATTAAATTGAATAAAGGTGGTGGTTGAATGAAGCTCCAAAATTTCCAAATAAAGGACAACTTAGTTATTCAAAAATTTCTCGAAATACGGAAAAAAAGCAACTGGAAAAATCGTTTGAATTTATCCTGGAGTAATTGGGGATTTGGCATTGAATCTTTTGAAACCTCTTGTGCCCGATTGGCAAAGCATAATATCCACTATGTTGAATTACACGGAAACAAGTATGGACCTGATTTAGGCTATAAAGCCAAAGAAATACGTCCAATTTTAGATGATTACGGGATCAAAGTTGGAGGAATCTGTGGTATGGTTTCTCCTGATTCAGAGCTTTCCAGCAACAAACCTCATATTACTCAGAGATCAATCGACTACTTTCACCGGCATATAGAATTTTGCGCCGAAATGGGCGGAAAATATATTCTATTCGCGCCTGGAGCAGTTGGTCGACCTCAAAAGTACGATGATAGTGAATTTTACCGAGCGGGTGATGCCATCCGTATTCTAGCTGATGATTTTCAAAAGCATGGAATCCGAGCTGCAATAGAGCCAGTTCGAGCTGCGGAGGTGAGTTTTTGCCACACTTTCAAAGAAGCGAAAGCTCTCATCGATTACATTAACCATCCTGGTGTTCAACATATTGGAGGCGACCTTTATCACATGTTAGTTGGCGAGGATCATATCGGAACCACCATCATTGAATACGGTAACTATCTAACCAACCTCCACACCGCTGATACTCAAAGAGGAGCACTGGGAAAAGGTTTCCTTGATGTTGATATTTTTATTATGGCTCTCTACTGTATTGGATATAACAATGAATCCTGCTTTGTTACTCCTGAACCGTTAGGACCCGGTGGAGACCCCTATCCTGCTATGTGGGGAAAACCAGATCCGAAGAGTTTAGATGAGTTGGTTGGGCAAACTGCCGATTACTTCTATGAAAGAGAAGAAATTATCCTATCGGCAACCGATGAAGAGTTATTACGATAAAAATTTAAAAAAGAGACGGTAGAGATACTATTCCGTCTCTTTTTTAACCCAATTTTTTTAAGCGGTATGAATAGCCTGAAACATTGCTTCAATATTTTCTGGCGGGACATTGGCCATTATGTTGTGGATCTGTTGAAATACAAAACCGCCCCCGGGTGCAAGAATTCTCACTCTTTCTCGAACATCTTCAGCTATTTGTTGAGGAGTGCCAACTCCTAAAACATCTCGTGTATTACATCCCCCTCCCCAAAAAACCATATCCTTTCCAAATTCCCTTTTTAGTCGCTCGGCTTCCATGTCCTTACAAGTGGTTTGTACCGGATTAATAATGTCTAATCCTGCTTCAATAAAACTCGGCATAAGAGGATAAACTCCACCACAACAATGAAGCATAACCTTTACCTTGGCTAACTTTTTCGCCTGGTTCCAAAGAATACTATGACGAGGTTTAAGAAAGGTATCATACATCTTTTTAGAAATTTGGGGACCGGTTTGCATCCCTAAATCATCCCCAAATTGGATAACATCAATATATTCACCAACGGCTGAAAGGTACTTTTCTAAGTTGTTTAAATGGTATTCAACCAATTGATCTAAAAAGTGATGGGTTTTTTCTGGCTCCGATGCTAACATCATAAACCAATTGTCTGCACGGAAAAGAAACTGAGGGATTTCATGAAGGTTTCCACCAAAAAGACCAACGATTGCTCGATCAGTCGTTTCGCGAAGTTTCTTGGCTCCTTCTTTCAATTTCTGCAAACCTTCTGAATCATATCCCAAAGGAGCAGGTGGATTCGATAACTTATTCCACATTGATTTTTCAAATGCTGCGTCAAAATCGATTGATTTTAGGTCCTTTACCCCAAGCAAGGGGAAATATATTTGATCAAAATAAAGCGAACCTTTCGGTTGAGTAGCAATTCGAGT
>MWBQ01000050.1 GCA_002069605.1 Candidatus Atribacteria bacterium ADurb.Bin276 | reverse complement strand
TACTCACCTAAAACCAGCCAGGAAAGGCGTTTTCATCATCATCGAAACCTACCGAGTTGTAAGATGGTTTCCTGTTACCGAAATACAAATCCGGAAGTTAAATTTTTTCCTGATACTTCAATGTTTACATTTATTTCTTGTTGAGCGTCTAACTCCAGTATAAATGAAATTTGATTCATCTCAGTTCGGCTTAAAGGAACCGAATGCGAGATCAACTCATATCCAGCCTGAAGAGGAACCACTACTTCAATTTTCTTTTTTTCCGTTCCTCGGTTCGCTACCCGATAGGTTTTTTTCTCTCGAGTATCAAAGAGTACTTCCTTCCCTTCCTGGTTATAAATTTGGTTTAATTTTTCTTGTTTTTCAACTTTTTCCTCAACAACAACGTCGGTACTTTCACCCACTTCAGCCCGTAATTGGGGTGTTTCCCCTGATAAATAATTCTCTCCTAAAAATACTACTCCAGATGAGGATTTTTCAAAATATTCAGCTTTGCCAGGGAACAAAATAGCATCGGGAAGGAGAAGATCCCAAAAGAAATGGATATTGGTATCGTGAAAATAGCTTGGGTTATAACGAGAAATTTTTTCAGCGTTAATCATTTGAAATTCCTCGACAATCAGCCTTTTGGTTTCAAAAGGCTCCAAATTGAGAACCAATCGTTGGTTAGCAATGACAAAAACCCTATTCCGAATCGCTTCCTGGCTTTGGTTCATAATGTCAACCAGCAACCTTCCTACTGGAGCAATTTCATCAGGTTCCCAAAAAAATTGGTAGAGATAGTTCAAGTGAAGATATTCAAGGGGGAATGTTAAGTGAATCATTCCAGTGGTTGGTTGATCGGCATAAATAGAAACAATAGTATTTTGGTTTGAAGAGTCATTGATGGTACTGAGTAAAATTCCTCCCTCAACCTGAATAAATACTTCTTCATCATTTAAGGTAAGTGATTTCCCCCAGGAATAAATATTTTCTCCTTTTTGAAGCTCAATCCTCCAGGTTTCTCTTTGATAAAACATTGAATCTCCGGCAAAAACAATGATTTCTTCAGGGCTTTTCTCTAATATTAAGTCCTGGGCATAAGCTATACCACTCACGAAAAGGATGGTGATCAATATCATCCAAAGTTTTTTCATGACCACACCTCCCTAAACTCATATCTCAGGGTTACTGTTTCTTCTTGTTCCGGTTCGATGGTTATTTCCAGATGAGCATTACCATCTTCCCAGTGCCAACCTTGACTGCCGGTGAGTTTAGCCTCCGGTGGTAATGGCTCAATAATCTCTACCGGTTTAGGTACACTACCGCGGTTTCCCAACTCGAACTCAATTATAACTTCTGACCAAAAATCGGCAATATTTTTATCTTCATTCCAGTCGACCTTTAATCGTTTATAACTTTTTTCAATTCGTTCTACTTGAAAAGTTTTGATAGCACCAACTGCAATTTCAAACTCTTCTTGAGTCCTTACCCATGGGAACTGAAAGGTCCCTAAAACCGATTGATTTTCTCCAAATATGGTCACCCATCCTTGTGGTAAAGGATCTCCTTCGCTTTTCATCTTTAAAACTCTTTTGAGATTTCCTTTATCAAATCGGATGATTTCTTTAACGGGAAATTTTCTCATTCCCGGGAAAACCTGCAGGACACTTTGTGAAGGTAAATCAATAATATAGGGTAAACGAAATATCTGGTATTCTGATATCCTTTCCATCTCCACTGGCCTTTCCCGCGTCATCATCACTTGAGGTTGGACTTCATCGGGAGCTCCAAGAGCTGCTTCCTCCGGAATTCCACCCTTATCTCCATCGAATAGAAAGGCTGGTTTCCCTAACAACCAACTGACGTGAACATTCTTCCAATTTATATTTTTCCGATTAGAAAGAAAGACTGATGGGTAAAGATAAAAATTAGAATTTTTTTCATCCCAAATTGCCATATAGCGCTCTTCCCAGTTAAATCCACTTATAAAAAAGGAAAGAAGAAAAGAGTAAGATCCAGCCTGTTGAGCTTCAATTTCTATCTGATAACCATTTGTAGGAGTGGTACTAATAGCTTTGAGTGAAGTAGATGAATTATAGGGATGAAAGTAGAATCTCTCTTGAAGAAGATTGTCTCCAATTAAGAAGAAACGATTTTCACCCTGATGGAGTGACAGGGTGACCTTCTCCGCTACCCAGGCTCGATCAATGTCTTGATAGATGGTCAACCAAGACTCATCCGGATTTATGGATTGGGAAAGGAGTGCATGAGATAGCGAAGAAAACCCGAGAATAAAGAACAATAGAAGCCCCCCCATTACCAAAATATATCTTTTCATACTTCACCTCCATTGAAATCAATCATGCTCAAATCTGATTAAAAACTCGTTTACTCTTTCTTTTATAATATATTTTAACAAACCAAAATCGTTTCGATGCTTTTCCTTTTAAATATGTAACTGTTGTTAAAAAATTTTATTCTGGGAACTTATGGGCTTTATTTATCAAGCCCATACCAAAGATTTAAATTTTATAGGAACGCAATTTATTGGGCCCGATTAATGTAGTGACATGCCATGGCATGTCGAATCTTGGATTTTCATCGTTATCTGGTGCCACAAAATGGTATGAGGGTAAATCCTGAAAATACAAGAATGAAAAATAATCAAATAAAAATGAGAAAGAATGACTTAAAGCAATTCCCCTTCTCGGAGGGATGGCGTTTTACGATGGTGAGAGCGCTTTTCTATTTTTTCATGGTTATTCTGAGAAAATGATAAAGAAATATTCATAAAAGATGAGATTATCACCTCGTCCACCTAAAAAACGGTTGGTCTCCTCACAATGACGGTTTTAAGTAGGAATTTTTCATCTTCCTCTGATATCCAAAACGGTGATATGAAATTCTATTGTATTCATTAAATCGCTTTGATATCATCGATTATTGCTCCCATCCATACAATAGACCAAAAGTTAAAAAAGTTATTGGTCTAGAAGTACTCCAGCAGAAACCAATAAAGCTAATCTTTTAATAAGTTATATTCCTTTAGGTTTATCCTTTGATTTTCATTTAATTTTCAGTAGGATTTTATTCTATTTCTCCCTTAGTTGAATAATAACGGATTGAGATATTTTTCTCATGTTTGTTCGATGATTCCATCTCGTATTTCTATTTTTTATGGAGATTTTGTCGAAAAATCTGACAGGTATTTTCAGCATAAATTGGCATTGAAGTACTTGGGTTAATTTTTATAAAATTGGTTGACTCATAATGATAATTATATTAATATTACTATGTTAGTAATGTATAGAGGATGATTAATGATGAATAAAAAATTATTCATTCAAATACAGGGCATGACTTGCCCCAGTTGCGAAAAAATTGTCACTCAAGCCTTGGAAGAATTGCCGGGTATTTCTGAGGTGGTAGTCAATAAAGATGAAAACCGAGGTACTTTGGAGGCTGACCTTTCACTTATTGATCCCTCTCAAATTATCCAAGTTATTGAAGAAGCTGGTTATTCAGCTCAAATCATTGAAGATGAAAATTTTAAATCTCACCAAATTCAAACCCCGGACCAGTCCTCAGCAGCAACTTGTCCTGTGCTATCACCAGAACAATGCATCAATGATAATCCCAAAAGATCTTCTTCAAAACTCGATCAACAACGAGTCACCCTTTCCCTTTCCGGAATGCACTGTGCATCTTGCGCTGCCCTTGTTGAACGGTCATTAAATAAAAAAAGTGGGGTCATTCGAGCTACAGTTAACTTCGCCGCAGAAAAAGCCACGGTTCTTTTTGACCGTTCGGAGACCAATACCACCGAGCTTATTGATGTTGTGAAAAAAGCCGGTTATGATGCTCGAGTTATTACCCCCGAAGACCGTGAAAAAGAAAATCAACGCAAACGCGAAGAAGTCATGGCACAATGGCGAATTTTCTTGATCAGCCTTTTTCTTAGTTCGCCAATGATGTATTTCATGTTTCTTGATTTTTTTAAATGGCTGCCGGGAGCCATTACCCTGCCACCCTACTTTGGGATCATCTCCTTAATCCTTGCCATACCAGTTCAATTTATTATTGGTTTTCGATTTTACCGTGGAATGTGGTCAAGTTTACGAATGAAAACCTTTAATATGGATAGCTTAGTCGCACTTGGAACCACGGTTGCTTTCGGATACAGTCTATTCCACTATCTAAGTTATATCTATGAAACCAGCAGTATCTTAGGATTATTTGGCCGAAAAATACCCGAACTCTATTTCGAAACTTCAGCATTTCTGATTACCTTTGTATTACTGGGAAAATATTTAGAAGCTCAGGCTAAAGGAAGAACTTCTGAAGCCATCCAAAAACTCCTCGAACTCCAAGCCAAAACAGCACGGGTCAAACGAAATGGTTCCATAATCGATATTCCGGTTGAAGAAGTAGTAAAAGGAGATATTTTGGTAGTGAGGCCTGGAGAAAAAATACCGGTTGACGGTGAAATCCTTTCTGGTCATTCAGCGGTTGACGAATCAATGGTTACTGGAGAGAGCATTCCAGTAGATAAAGGTCTCGGAGATATGGTTATTGGAGCTACTCTCAACACCTTGGGGAGTTTTGAGTTTGTTGCTACCAGAGTAGGCTCGGAAACCATGCTAGCTCAGATCGTGCAACTCATCGAGGACGCTCAGGGATCAAAAGCTCCTATTCAAGCTTTCGCCGATCGGGTAGCCGCCTGGTTTGTTCCCGTCGTTCTTGGTATAGCAGCTGGTACTTTCATAATCTGGTATTTTATCTTAGGCAGTTCTTTGACATATTCACTCATGGCTATGACATCGGTTATTGTCATTGCTTGTCCCTGTGCTTTAGGGCTGGCTACCCCAACCGCCATCATGGTTGGAACCGGTAAGGGTGCCGAATATGGAATTCTGGTTAAAGGAGGTGAGCCGTTAGAAGCGGCAAAATCGATAGATACCATAGTTTTTGATAAAACTGGAACAATCACTCAGGGAAAGCCAGCTGTCACCAATGTCGAGTCTTTCAGTGCTCTTTCTCCCCAAGGTATCATCGAATTAGCCGGAAGTTTGGAAAAATTATCGGAGCATCCTTTAGCGCAATCAATCTTCCAACATGCTCAAAGCCATAATATTTCTCCCAGAGAGGTTGACCACTTTGAAGCTCTTCCCGGACGGGGGGTAAAAGGCAACATCGATGGAACCAATTATTTTATTGGTAATCGAAAATTAATTGCCGACCAACAACTCCACCTCCCCCAATCAGTTGAAGATAGAGTTTCACAATTGGAAATCCAGGGAAAAACTGTGATGATTTTAGCTGATGAAAAATCAGTTTTAGGCGCGGTATCGGTCGCCGATATTGCCAAAGAAACTTCAAAAAAAGCTATTGAAAAATTAAAAGAACGAGATTTAGATCTGGTAATGATTACCGGTGATAACCAAAATACTGCTCAGGCAATTGCTCAGGAAGTTGGAATCTCAAAAACTTTGGCTGAAGTCCTACCCGAAGATAAGTCTCAACAAATTGCACAACTGCAAAAAACCGGAAAAAAAGTTGCTATGGTTGGTGATGGAATTAACGACGCTCCCGCTCTCGCCCAAGCCGATCTTGGAATCGCAATGGGTTCGGGTACTGATGTTGCTATGGAAACCGGAGATATCGTCTTGGTTAAAAATGACCTCAACGATGTGGTTACCGCTCTGGAGCTATCAGAAGAAACTATGGGGAAAATTAAGCAAAACCTCTTTTTCGCTCTTTTTTATAACCTGATTGGAATACCTATTGCCGCTCGAGTCTTTGCCTCCTTTGGTCTGCTTTTAAATCCTGAATTAGCTGGTTTAGCCATGGCTTTAAGTTCAATTTCAGTCGTTACCAATTCTTTGCTCCTGAGAACTTTTCGGCCGCGAAAACGAAACTATCTTTCAATGGTTGCTCCAATTATTATGATTCTTTTATTTACCTATATATTTACTTTATTCGCTCGCTTTAGCACCACCATGAGTAATATGATGACAACCATACCCAAATAACAAATTTAAAGTATTCTCCAAAGTTAATTTTTAAGATGGATCATCCCACACGCAAGCATGGGATTCTAAGATTTCAATTGATTTTTCTTTCCCTACTATTTGCGGAAAGAAATCTTTACAAATCCGACCATCGATGAGTTCGATGATTCTTTCCGCCCGCAGGGCAACATTTCGATCATGAGTCACCACGATAAAAGTGGTGTTATTTTCATCATTGATTTCCTGCATAAGATCCAATACCTGCTCTCCCGACTTGGTATCTAAAGCACCAGTTGGTTCATCGGCCAAAATGAGCTGAGGTCGGTTTAGAAGCGCCCGGGCAATAGCAACCCGCTGCTGCTGACCACCGGAAAGAAGGTTAATCCGTTTATTAATTTGGTTAGCTAACCCTACTCGCTCAATCAATCTTTGAGCCTCATTAAACATTTGGCGATTCGGTTTCCCTTTCCCGATCCAATAAGGCAACAAAACATTTTCAATGGTAGTAAATTCGGGAAGAAGATAGTGAAATTGGAAAACGAAACCTAAAAATTTATTCCTGAAATCAGCTAACTGATTTTCATTGAGTTGAACCAAATTTTGCTGATTGATCAAGATAGTGCCGCTCGACGGGCGATCAAGAGCCCCGAGTATGTTTAATAAAGTACTTTTACCCGATCCTGAAGGGCCAATTAACGCTAAAAACTGGCCTTGGGGGATTTCAAGAGAAACATCAAAAAGAACCTGGGTTTTCACCTCATCACCATAAACTTTATTCACCGAGTCCAGGCTCACTAATATATTATCCATTTCGAATTACCTCAATTGGTACTAAGGAAGCAGCTTTCCGAGCTGGGAAAAGTGCTGCACCAATACTGGCAATGGTTGAAATAACAATCAAGCTTATGGCGGTTCGAAATTCAACCTGGATACTAAAAGAAAGTGCTCCTCCCGATTGTGATGCGATCTGAAACATTTTAATTAAACCCACTCCAACCAAACTTCCCAAAATAGAACCGCTCAATCCTAAAACCGCTCCCTGAATAAGGAAGATACGACTGGCGCTATTGGTTCGAGTCCCCATGGCTTTTAAAATTCCAATTTCTCGTGATTTCTGAACCGCTGCTATGGCTAAAACACTGGCGATACCTAAAGTTACCGCCAATAAAACAAAAAATTGAATCATATAGGAAGAGGCACTTTGACTTTGTAAGGCGCTTAAAAGTTGGCGGTTGTTAGATTGCCAGGTCTCAATGAGGAAATCAGGATTATCTTTTTTAATTTTTTGAGCAATGTTTTCCGATTGGAATACTTGATCGATTTGCATTTCAATACGAGATATCGCTCCATTAAGGTCAAACAAGGCTTGGGATCGAAAAATATCCATAAAAATCCAGGAACTGTTTATGGCTGCGTTTTCAAAATCAAAAATCCCATTGACGGCAAAGGCCCCTGAGTTACCTTCAGAGGTTCGAATTTCAATAATACTACCGGTTTCAATCTTGAGGTCTTCAGCCAAACCCCTCCCAATTAGTACCCCGGTTCCTCCCAAAACCGCTTTTCCATTATTCACTCGCTGAATAATTTTATAAATACCATCAGCACGATCAAGAAAAATTCCTTTAACCACTACTGGTCGGCTTACTTCAGCTTTGGTAATAAATCCTGATCCTTCAACCAGGGGAGATACAATCTTTAAATTGGGAAAGGTATCCAATTTTTTTAATAATGGCTGATATGAAAGAATGTAAGCATCCTTTTTTGCCGCTGTAATAATTGGAATAACCAACGATTGATTCCCTTTTTGGAGAATAGATTGCGGACTATTTTCTTGGGCTTTTAATAATATATGTGGCGAATCACCCACCGTCTGTTCAATTAAGTTTCGTTGTAAACCGGATATCAATGAAGATAAAAATATCTGCACTGACACACCGATAATAATTCCAAGTAAAATTAGAATGGTTTGCAAGCGGGATTCTTTGAGGAAACGCCAGGCAATCATCGATTCAAAACTGAACACCGAAATAACACCTCAACCTGTATATCAATATAGTGATTCAAACTAACACAAAACTTTTTAATCTATTTTTTGACAAGCATTTCAACTTGAATTTTTCTTCCTTCGCGAAAATTACCCGGTTCGATAAGCACGGTTTCTTCAAGGAGGTTTTCGATAATAGCATTATCCCCAACATATACTAGATTAGTCATCTTCAGCAGCTTTGCTTTGCCCTGGTTATCAATCCAAACATACTGCCCATCCAGCTTTTCCACCAAAAAAGAACGAGGAAATGCAAGAACCCCCTTGGTTTCTTTGACAATAACTTCAACCGTCATTGCAGCATCTGGCTTGAGGTTAATGTTCTCTTCATCTAAACGAACTCGGACTTCGATGGTACCCTTTTGGGGATTGACACTGGGTGATACTTGATCAATTTTCCCTTTAAAAGTGCGATTGGGATCGGCTTGACTGGATAAATATACGTCTAAGCCAGTCTTGATCTTTTCGTATTCTTTTTCATCGATATCGGCAACCACGAATCCCATTGCCGAACCAATCGAGATAGCAGTTTCTCCGGGATTGACATATTCTCCTTTGTTTTTTGGAATAGAATATACAATCGCATCGATTGGTGACAGAAGGATTTTTTGCTCAAGATCAATTTCAGCTTCACGTATTTGCAACCGTGCCAATTCAATTCGGGCTTTAACTTCATCGCTTGCTGCTCCTCCCGATAATAAACTGTCCAGTTGAGCTTTGGCTGATGACTCCTTGGAAAAAGCAAGTTCCCATTCATTTCGAGCATTATTGACATCATTCTGCGAAGAACCACCAATCGAAACCAAAGAATAGAGCTTTAAATAACGATCGTAAAGAGCTTGGGAATTAATTTTAGCTTGATTGTATTGCTCTCGTGCTGACGCAATGACTTCATTTTCCTTCGATTTCATATTAACCAAGGCAAGATCGTAATTCACTTTTGCCAATTCTAAACGATTTTTTTCTGCCGAATCCTCTAATTCAATAAGAGGGCCTCCGGCCTTTACTTGTTGTCCCTCTTGAATAAACAATTGGCCAATAATCCCACCAACTTGAAAAGCCATATTGATCCGATTTCCCAAGTCCACTCTTCCAGTTGCGACAATGGTTTCGGTAATGTCTTTTTTGGTTACTAAATATCCCTTGACTTCAATAGGGCGGTTTTGTTGGTAAAAGTATCCTACTAATAAAATAATTGCCAACCCAACTATAATTAAATATTTTTTCATGTTTAATAAATCCCCTTACCCGATCCCTGATTTAAAAAATAATGAATTTAAATAGTCTTAATATTGAACTTCTTTTCTAATTTTTTATTCCATTATTGCTTAATTTTTTATCCTCATCCATCAAAACTCTTCTCTTTCCAAATGAACAACGTCTGAGGGGTTGAAAAAACTTCTTGTTCAAAATAAATAAAAAATATACTATATTTGTAATTAATAGATTATTCTCGGAGGAGATTTAAGATGATTCTCATAAAAAGAATCTATGAGCCAGCGGAATTGGGGGACGGTTTTCGAATTTTAGTAGACCGTCTTTGGCCAAGAGGAATCACTAAAGAAAAAGCCCGTATTGACCTTTGGTTGCGGGATATCGCACCCAGCGATAACCTCAGAAAATGGTTTAATCATCAATTAGAACATTGGGATGAATTTAAACAAAAGTATTTCAAAGAATTAGCAACCAAAAAAGAGCTGGTTGATATAATCCAAAAACGATCGGAAGAAGAGACGGTAACCCTGCTTTACTCAGCAAAAAGTGAAATCCTCAATAATGCGGTAGCACTTAAAGAATATGTTGAGAGCAGAACAAAGTCTTGAATTGATTCACTTTCTTTTCCTTATTAAATCTGTTTATAATAGATTCTTCTTCTTTTGTGACGCCTTGGTTTAAATAGTTTCCACTCATTTTGGATTTTTTTGTTGGTTTCGAGTTCGGGATTAGACTCGCTATATGAAAATCCGAACTTGGCAGCAGTTTTGGTAATTTCATAAACCATAAGAATATCGACTCCTTTGTTTCGATATTCTTTTTTAACTCCTGCTAAATAAAAATCTAAAACTTGGTAAGTTCTTAGGGCTTTTAACAAATACCAAAACCCCAAGGGGAAAAGCCTTCCTTGGGCTTTTTGAAGCGCACGGGAAAGACTTGGCATGGTAATGAGAAAACCAATTAAATTATCCTTCTCGTCAGCAACCGCCTTAATAAAATCAATTTGAATATAAGGTAAATATTTTTTCAGGTAATAAGTTTTTTGTTTTTCAGTAAGAGGAACTGTCCCGTATAAATCTGCATACGATTCATCAATTAAATTAATCAATTCTATTCCTCTTTGAAGGGCTTCCCTTTTGTTTTTAAATTCTAAAATCCGATAATTGTAACGTTTTTTTACCCATTCAGCAGATTTGATAAGACTCTCAGGAATATCTTTTTCATCTGGAACCTTGGTTTGGAATTCCAAAGCATCAATGAGTTTTGTATACCCGCATTTTTCTATCAAATTTTGATAGTAAGGATAGTTATAGAGGGTAGCCATTGTACTTAATTCATCAAAACCTTCAATGAGCATTCCAGTTGGATCCAAGTCAGTAAATCCTTGCGGACCGGTGCAAGTTGTCATCCCCCGTTCTTTTCCCCAAGATTCTAATGCAGAAAATAATAGTTCTGCACTTTTTTCCTCGTTGATAGAATCAAACCATCCAAAGCGAAGGTTTTTTTCTTGATACTTTTTATTGGCAATATGACTGATAATACCGGCGATACGCCCAACACATGAATTATTGTGATAAGCCAAAAATAATTTGGTTTCACAATTTTCGTAGGCTGGATTTTTAATTGGAGAAAATATACTTATTTCATCGGTGATTAAAGGCGGAACATAATAGGGGTGATTTCGGTAAAGCTGAAGGGGAAATTTAACAAAACATTTTAAATCTCGTTTATTTTGAACCTCTCGAATCTCCCAACCCATATCAATTCTTCTCAACAAAAAAGATTACCTTGAGTTTTATGATTCTATCCTTCATTCTATTGACTACCCCTTAACTATTCAATAAAAACTGCTGAATACCAATTTTGAGGATCATCTTCGTTTTTTAAAGTTTCAATCGGAAGACCAAATTTTCTAACTGTTTTAAAAACGTCTACGCCAACGCTGTGAAAAGATGGACGGGCTTGTTTCGGATTGACACATTTCATACCTTTAAATCCATTGCATTCTTTACAAAGAGCACAATCACTCATCGAGAAAGCAAAGTAGTAGCCATCAAGAAAGGCTTGTCTCTCAATCGAAAAAGAAATTTTCTGGGAAAGATATTTGTTAGTGGAATGAACAATAATACCCCAAGTATAGTTTTCCAATACTTTTTGATACTCCCACGGTCGCAGTGATCCAGGACGCGAAGGACAGGTATTGGCGTTTCCCCAATCAGCACAACCAAACATACACTTTAAGATAGTCCTTGCATCAAATTCAATATCTTCAATGCGAAAAAAAACTGCCTGCTCGGCTCCCATATCTAAAGCTATCTTGAGATACTTTTTATGATCCATTTTCGAACAACCCTTCCTTCTTGATTACAATGAGAAAAATTCTAAAGCCTAATCTATCAAAATTTCAATGAAAAATTTAAATACCACTTTTTTATTTGCTAAAATTATATGGAATAATGATTTTACATTTATTCATAAAGGAGTCCTATGATAAAAAACTTAACCCATCACCCGGTTACAATTTTTAAAAATAATTCAGTCTATCGCTCTATTGAACCCGAAGGAATCGTTCCCCGCTGTCAAGAAGAACGGATTCAAATCGGAGAAATTGATGAAATTCCGATTATGACCACCCGTTTTGGACCTGTTTATAATCTTCCTGACAAAGAAGAAGGGGTATTTCTCATTGTTTCACCGATTGTTGCCAACGCCCTTCCCGAACGGGATGATTTATTGGTTCCCGATCTTTTGGTACGCGATAGTCAAGGCCATATAATCGGTGCTGAAGCCTTAGCTCGAGTTACCTGGTGGGGTTGCGAAACCTTTTAAGAAAATATTGTACTCCACTCTGTCCATTGTTTTTGTAAATATTGTAATGATTCTCTCAGCCATCGTTCTAGTAAACAATCTGAGTAATCTCTACCAAATTTGGGACCTGGGTGTTCCAAATATCCAATCACTTTCGTTACAGGAATAGTTTTCTGATTCTTCATCAAAATTGAGTATATTTGTTTTACATCAATTATGCCGCGTTCTAAGCTTTCTGATTCAAAACCAAAAGTTGAGTTATATATTGAATCGGTATTTTTAAAGTGAAACTCATACAAATAGGGAAAAGAGGCGATAAAGTAATCAAGATTGTTTTCGATAACGGTTTTCTCTTGATTAGCCCAGCCATGCGATACATCGGAACAATATCCAAAACAAACGGTTTTTTCCGGTTGGCTTAAATGGAATTGCTTCAATTCATCTCCTATTTTTTTAAGTTCCACCGAGTTACAAGGAGGTTCAGCGTAGCAAGACATTGGTTCCAGGGTTAACCAGGACAATCCTTGATCCTTGGCAAACACCATCATCTCTTTTATAAAGTTGAGGAAAGATTGGATTCCCTGAGGGCGATATTCAATTTGATCACGATAGACGCTTCCCATTGAAGAACCGGCAACTGGGCATTCTAATAATGCAGCAATTTCTATCATTCTTTGATAATTTTTCCTGGTAATCTCAGCCAATTCTTTTTCGGGATTCAAAAAACCCCCCAATTCCCGATGGGAGGTAAAAATACTGGAAATCTGAATGCCCTTTGATTGAGCAGATTCTTTTAATCGATAAAAATAGGTATCAGGAAGGGAATAAAATTCTGTAAAGGTTCCTAATTGCAAATTGTAAACCCCTTCTTCTGCCATTAAATTAAAAAGCCAATCAAAAGAATAACGATATTGAATAGGATCACTTTTTACTCCCAATTCTATGGTAAGGTTCTTTTCCCAATCGAGCTTTTTTTCCATCATATTCTATCCTCTTTCTTTTGTATTCTGATTCTATAAAATATCGGAGATAAATAGTTCCCCTCATTTTTATTCCCTTGATCAAATTTGTCAAATCTTTTTCAACTTTTTTATATAGGTACTATACCAGGTTTCTTGAATTGTTATTAAAAAAAGTTCATAATGAAAGAGAAAGGGAGGGTGATTTATTGATGAAAAGGATGCTTATTTCCCTATTTACTCTGTTCATTTTTGGTTTTTTCCCCCGCTTAGCAATTGCCGAGGAATTGATGATTGAAAACCCTTCGATTGAGATTGATGATGCCTTGGTGGTTAATGCCACAATCGAAGTATCTTTTGGCGATATTACTCTCACTGGGGGAGCAACGAAATTAATGGAAGGGGAATTTCGGTATTCTTCCCATGAATGGAAACCTTTGATTTCTTATCAAGTAAAAAATATGGTTGGTGAATTGAAAGTAGAAATACCGGCGAACATTAACTTTTCACTGTTCAGCTTTCGGGATAAAAGTCATAAAACTCTTATAAGTCTCAATGATTTAGTCCCTATGAATTTATTTTTTAAAGTTGGAGCCGGTAAAAGTCAACTTAATTTAGCCTCGATGGCTCTTGAAACCTTAACTATGGAGGCTGGGGTTGGTGAAGTCGTGATTGATTTGAAAGGGAATACCAGCCTCTCCCGTTTGAAAGTAAAAACTGGAGTTGGAGAGGCAACCATTGATTTACGAGGAAATTGGACGCAGGATATTGATTCAAAAATCATATCCGGCTTGGGTGAGGTAACTATCTTTCTCCCGCAGAATATTGGAGTTAGAGTTGAAACGAAAAGAGGTTTAGGAGCTATCGATGCCTCTAACCTGACTGTCAATGGAAATATTTATACCAACCAACAATACGGAAAAACCAGCCCTACTCTCAACATTTACCTTGAATCAGGAATTGGGAAAATAAACTTATACTGATACAAATATAGCTATAAGGAAATAAAAAACGCATACAGCTATTAAGCTGTATGCGCTGTAAACTTTTACTACATATAAGGTACTGTTTCCCAATAATAAACCATTCCACTCCACATGGTTAATCCCCATTCACTAAAAACATTTACGGTAAAATCTGGTTGTTCAATGACTGGATAGGTAATATCAATAATCCATTTGGAAGCACCATAGTAAGTATATTGATAATGTTTGGAACCAATTCCGGTCGAAAGGTCGGTTTTAATCCAAAATACACTATATGGAACATTAACACCATCATTATGGGCTTTGACTATAGCAATGTTTCTTGCAACGTCTACCCGAGCAAGGGGAATTGGAGTTGGGGTCGGAGTCGGTGTTGGTGCTGCACATATCCCATAAAGCCAATATTCATCGCTGGGAACACCGTTTACCGTTACAGCAACCCGTAACTCTCGGGCTGGCAATGAAGATGCAGGAACTACTGCAATTACTTCATCGTCAGACCAGTAGGAAACTGCCGCAACAATTCCATTCATTGTAACTGTGTTGGTACCCTTAAGGTCACCAAAGTTCCGGCCGTAAATTCTTAGTTGTGTACCGGCTTTAATGCAGCTGGAATCATAACGGATAGAAGAAATGTTTGGATATTGTATAGGGGTTGGGGTTGGAGTTGGAGTCGGCGGAGTACACCCTAATACAAAAGCCATTATTACAAAAACACTGAGGACTAAAACAACTACTTTTTTCAATTTCATGGTAAAACCTCCTTGATTAATAATTCTCTTTCACCTTATTAATTTTTAGTTAAAAAAGCAAATTTTTTCATTTAAATTTTCTTTGTCAAATCTTCTAAAGCCAGTGTATGTTTTCTCAACCCTCCTTTATATAGATCTAAAATTTAAGAGTATTTTTACTTAAAATACGTTCTGAGTACTCCCATGGGTTAAGAGATTCTCTTAATCATTATGTTTTATCGGCAAATAAATGGAAATCTTAAGGATATTTCCCCGTTTAACCGAGAAAAAATAAATTTTTCTTAACTTCAATCCAATAAAAAATGAATCTTTCTATATTTAAAATCGAAACCAAATTCAAATATATTATCAAAAATAAAAAATAAGAAGCAACTTTATTAAAAGTCGCTTCTTATTATAAAAACAGATTCTTAAATTGGATTTCTTGTTAGACAAAAAACCTAGGCTTTACCATCGCTCCCTAAAAGTTCACACTTGGCAATATACATTTTAGTGAGCTCATCACGGGCTGGACCTAAATACTTGCGTGGATCAAACTCTTTGGGATGTTCACTCATATATTTTCTGATCATTGCTGTCATAACCAAGCGACCATCTGAATCGATATTCACTTTACAAACTGCAGACTTAACCGCTTTTTTTATTTGCTCTTCTGGAACTCCAGCAGTATTTTCTAACTGGCCGCCGTATTGATTAATGATATCAACATATTTCGGCAATACCGAAGAAGCTCCATGAAGAACGATGGGAAAACCGGGGAGTCGTCGTTCTACTTCTTCGAGGATGTCAAAACGAAGCGGAGGAACGGATTCACCAGGTTTCACTTTAAATTTGTAAGCACCATGTGATGTACCAATCGATATCGCTAAGCTATCGACACCGGTTTTGGTAACAAAATCTTCAACTTCCTCAGGTCGAGTATAATGAGTAACTTCTGATGATACATGTTCTTCAATACCAGCCAGGACCCCCAACTCTCCTTCAACTGTTACATCGTGAGCGTGGGCATAATCAACAACTTTTTTGGTTAAAGTAACATTTTCTTCATAGGGAAGAGAAGAACCATCAATCATTACATTGGAAAATCCAAAATCAACACAACTTTTCGCCAATTCGTAGGAATCGCCATGGTCAAGATTGAGAGCAACGGGGATGTTGCTTCCTGCTTCACGCGCCATTTCGACTGCACCAGGTACCATATATCTAAGCAAGGTCTGGTTGGCATATTGACGGGCTCCTTTTGATATTTGAAGAATAACCGGTGAATTACATTCTACACAGGCATTAATGATGGCTTGCAATTGTTCCATGTTATTAAAATTGTAAGCTGGTACGGCATAACTACCCTTCATTGCCTTTTCAAACATTCCTCGAGTATTCACCAACCCTAATTCTTTAAAACTCACTGCCATGTTATTTTCCTCCTGTTCTATGAGATTAGGTTCAGATTAAATGCGGAAGTACGATTAGAATATCAAATGCAGAAATCGTTCTGGTGATTATATCATCATACTACCGTTTACCCTATCGCATTCTTGGTGCCAAGCATGAAAAGAATATCTATAATATACATCAAAAAATGAATGTCAAACCGCTTGAATAATCTGGCACCCTTATATAACTGTCGGGTATTTTACCACGTACTTGGATTAAAAAAAAGATATCGAATTATTATTCCTGATGAATAACTTCAGACATTTTCATTGATTATGATTTCAATAAAAATCTTCGCTAAGTTTGGATCAAACTGGGTTCCGGATGTTCTTTCAATTTCCTCAATAGCGTCCTCATTGCTCATTTTTTCCTTGTAAGCACGACCAGAAACCATTACATCATAAGCATCAACAATAGCAAGAATTCGTGATGACAATGGAATGTCTTCCCCTTTTAATCCTCGTGGATATCCGGTTCCATCCCATCTTTCATGATGAGTGAGAATACCTTTGGCAATAAAGGCCAGATCCGGTGATGATTGGGCAATTCTATATCCAATTTCCGGGTGTTGTTTTATCAGTCTCCATTCATCCAAAGAGAGTTCCGAAGCTTTGGTCAAAATTGTTTGGGGTATTGCCACTTTCCCGATATCATGAAGCACAGCCAATAAACGAAGTTCACTTTTTAATGATCCTGGTAAATTCATCTTTTCGCACATCTGGTCGCATAATGCTTGTAATCTCAGGGCGTGTAATTCAGTTTCTTCACTTACTTCGATTAAGGTTCTTTCCAGGGTAGTTATGACAGCCGACCGATTACTTTGCTCGCTCGTTAATTTCTGTTGATACATTTTATCTTCAGCTTGTTTGAGTATTAAATGGATATCTTGATTCATAACAGTTTTTGTCTCACTCCCTAAAGCAATACTGGGCGGGACTGGGCCAAACTGAGCTTGACTAATTTTATTTTTAATTCTTTCAATAATATCCTCCGTTTCCTGGTTGGTTGTATTCGGAAGAAGAATGACAAATTCATCTCCCCCATAACGGGCAACGGTATCTGCTTGCCTACAGGATTCTTTCAAACATTTAGCGGCAATTTTTAATAGTCTATCACCTTCATCATGCCCAAAAGCATCGTTTACTAATTTTAGCCCATTCATATCTCCTATAATGATACTTATGGGTAAATATCTTAAATTATCGTATTTTTCCAATTCATTCTCAAAGTAGGCACGATTATAAATCCCGGTGAGCGAATCATGGAAAGTTAAATACCTTATTTTTTCTTCGACAGCTTTTCTTTCAGATATATCTCTTGCAACACAGATGCCGAAAACTTTTCCATTTTTACTAATCGAATTGCAGTGGCATTCAACAGTTATTTTTTTTCCTTGTTTGGTAATGAATATGGTTTCGAATAAAAATTCTTGATCGGCGTGAAAAAGCTTGCCAAAAAAATATTTCATTTTTTTCAAATAATCCTTATCGATTAAATCGTTACAAGTAAGCTGCAATATCTCTTCTTTTCCATACCCTAACAGTTTGCAAGCAACTGTGTTGACATCAACGATATTAACATGCCCATAGATATCGTTGATGTCAAAAACAAACAAGCAGTCAACGATGGTATCAAACAATTGATGATAATTAGTTTCTTTCTGTTCAAGCGATTCAAGTAGGTTGGAAAGATTGGCTTTTTGGCTGCGAACGACATCTAATAATCTTCCTAAGGCTATTCCAATAAAAAGATAGAGGACTGTTCCCAAAACTAGGAAGGAATTATCAATTTGATGAGGGCTGTTGGCTATATAATATCCTAGATTAATAATTGAATAAACAGCACCAATAATCCCTCCCTTTAACCCCCACATCATGGTAAATAAAAAAATTAAAAATGTACCTAGAATTCCTCTTTCAGGAATACCAATATATTTGGAAACAATGGGAATGAGGACAGCGTAAGCTATTATTGCAGTGATCATTAATAATCGTTTATACTTGTTCCACTTAGTTGTAAATAAATCCATAATAATTATTTATCGGCAATTAAGCCATTTTCTTTAGGAAAATCAAGAAATTTTTAGGACAAATTTATCATCCTTTGCTTAGCAGTTTTTGTTACTTTATTCCGTTGGCCTATTCTCAAGTTAGTATTCCCCTATTTCTCTGGTCCACTTTGCGTGTGTTTCATTCCAAAAAAGATTATTCCACTTCAAGGTCATTGGTGAGATTCTTTATTATTAATTTCAAGGTTTTTAATAAATTTTTTAGGCTTTAGGCTCAATTCATATAAGAATAGACATCGATGCCACCTTGGTGACACCAGATGAAAACGAAAATACCTATCTCAAACTGTCATTCAGACTGTGTCACAATTATTCTGTAAATTATTTACTCCCATTTATACTAATATTTTTATAGCAATATTGGGAATAGATAGCTAAAAAATGAAGAAAAATATACTATATCCTCCACTTTCAAGCTATTCTTGGTGAAAGAAAGGAATTGTGACACAGTCTGAATGCGAGGAGTTCAACCGTTT
>MWBQ01000049.1 GCA_002069605.1 Candidatus Atribacteria bacterium ADurb.Bin276 | reverse complement strand
TTGAGAATCCCATCTTTCATTCTTTTTCCAGAACCTAATTCCCGAGAAATTCAAGAATCAAAACCTGGTCCCCGCTGGATGAAACTACTTAGGTAATCCGATGATATACAATCATATCAAGTCGGCTAAATACCGTCTCTCGTTTTTGCTTATCCTATATTATTTTTTAATTCTGAATTAACCTAATTTTTAAGGAGGAGGATTTTCTTATGAACCTGAAGCTGTTAACGATTGTTATTCTTTTTATCGGATACCTACTTAGTTGCCAGTTAGCTTTAGCCAAGCCGGATTCACAACAGGAGACGGCTTTATTTAAAATAAATCAAGAAATCCACGAAATCATCTCTTTGAAAGAAAATATAGTTTCTTCGTTGACTTTAAAATTCATATCGGTAACCACCGATCAGCCCCTATATTGGCCTAATGAAGAAGTTTTTCTTAAGGTTGTTTGTCCCATTCGTCCTTCTTCTGAAGTTAATATTAGCTTACAAAAAAAGGATTCGACTCCCCATGTTCTTGGCCCTTTTTCATTGAACGAAGCCGGTATTCTGGTCGAAAAAATTCTCAGTGGGGAGGAAAAAAAGCTGGAAGCTGGAGAGTACCGAGTGGAGGTTCATTCAGTTGATGGCACCTTGGATGCCTATACTACCTTTGCAGTGGTGGAGGGCGCTTTGGGGGCGGTTTCTTTTGCTTATGACTTCAAAGAAGTGACCAGTCCGGAAGAACTAAATGAAGGTCAAGGTGCTTGGTTTTTGGGTAATGCTGCTGGTGCCGGATTGAGATGGGGGAATGGGTTGAATGTAAAAAATGAAGTTCGAATTTTCAACCAACCCTTCGATGGCCAGGCGACGGTTAAAAGCCGGTGTTATCTCCCAGGGTGTGACGGTATTGAAGCCGGCTCTCCAGTGGATATTTATATAAAAAATGGTTTTCTGGAAACTGTTCTCGACGTGGGTGGTCATTCTGGTCCCTTTGAAATCGAAGTCATCACTGAAAAAGGAAATGTTCGATATCTTTTCGGTCGTTCTGGTCACATCGAACGGCAGACGATACCGGTTTCCTCAGGTTTTACCAGTTATTTCAGTGCTACTCTCGCTCCCTACGAAGGATCAGTACCAGTCTATGGACGAGGTCTTTATATCATTAAAGATGAACAAAAACCCGAGGATCCAGTAGGGCTGGCAACAGTAATATCCGACCAAACCCGGAATTTAACTCTATCCATTAAACAAAAAATCAACCAGCCCCGGTTATTTATTCTATCACCCGATAAAAAAGGTAATTTTCAAACTCAGGAAATTAAAATAGCCAGTCAGCTCGATAAGGGTCAAGAAATTCAGTTGACAGTCGACTCTCCCATGACCTTTATTGCCTTAGGAGGTTTTCTTGAAAAGAAATCAGAATTTTATGAGGGATGGGCAATGGTATTTACTGAAACCTCCCTCGATGTAGAAGTTAATCTCCCCTCTGAAGGGTATCCCTTACAAAAAAATGTGGTTGAGATTAAAGTTACCGACCGGTTTTGCAATCAGCCAGCATCGATATATGGAATATTGGAAGTTTTCGATAACCGAGTAGCTTCCAAGAGTCCTCGGGAACCTTTAGTGTCGGCTCTGGGAGATTCCTATCGAAATCTATCTAATTATCTGGTTTCTTGGCGGGATTGGACTGGTATTGACAAAGGGAAGGAAGATGGTGCTAGTTTCTTTGAACAAGTCACCTCCTTCGTTTTGGGTGAAAGTAAAGCGCCAAATGCAATGCTGGCAGCACCTCAACCATCTCAGATAGGGGAAGAAGAAACTCAGGTTTCAGGAGAATATATTCCTCAGGAAACCATCCGCGAGGGTGAAAAAAAGGTGGTATACTGTGGAGTTTTTCACACCGGAGCAGATGGAAAAGCTAAGATTACGGTACAGCTTCCCCCACAAACTGGCCGTTGTTCGGCTCGAGTTGTTGTGGTTGATCGTTTTGACTATCAGGAAAGCTCTCAAGTCATCGATGTTCAGAAAAAGAATTATGTTGAGACGGATCTTTCCGGCTTGGTTATGCCAGGAGCAGTCCTCTATCCCCGGGTTCAGGTGGTCAATACTGGCTCAGAAAACTTGGAGCTAAAAATTTCTGGAGCTGGCGTTGAAAAGCCACTCACTTTTTCGGTTGAACCCGGTTCTCAAGAGATTGAATTTCAATTAATCGGAGAAAAATATGGCACCCTCACCTTTGAACTTCGCGATAGCCAAGGGAAAATATATGATCAGCGGGTGGTTGAGGTCCGAAATGTGGAATCGCTACCGGTTACTTTTGCCGACATTCTGCTCTCAAGTGGAAAGTCAATCAACATTGAACCAAATCGGAGGATTGCGGTGTATTCTAACCCGGCCCAACTCTTGCGGGGGATGATAACCACTATTGAGACCAATATCTACTCCTGGTTTGGCCATGCCGAGGCAATCAGCGCTGCTTGTGCATTACGAGCCACTCTTCTTGCAGTGATAGAAAAAGGTTTATTAGATGATGAAGGAATGAGGGAAACTCTAATATCTGAGTTAGTGAAGGGAGTCAATGATCTGGAAAGCGTTTTTGTAGATAGATCATCAGACTTGATCGCACCCTATCCCGGCCTGGCAGGAAGTCCGCTCTGGAGTGTATGGGTATTGAAAAACCTCTCGATCATGGTTTCAAATCTGGAGAAAATTCCAGAAATGCAAGATGAATTAACCAGTTCCACTCTCAAAGCTCAGGGATTAATAGATATGCTCAAAAAGGAACTGTTGAAAAGAGGTCTTTCTGAAGAGGAATGGAGTTATTATGACCCAGAAAAAAATGGGCAGGATCTCATACCG
>MWBQ01000048.1 GCA_002069605.1 Candidatus Atribacteria bacterium ADurb.Bin276 | reverse complement strand
TTTATCTGAAATTTTTTGAATCTACGAAAAATTACGGCTAAATAGTGACAGATGTGACACAGTCTGAATGACGGAGCAGGTGGATGGGATTCCCACATCGCTCTGCTCCTCAGAATGTCACCCCCTCGCGTCCTCTCCTCCCCCGCAGTCCATTTTACATCCTTATCTGGTGCCACCAAGCGGTTTGGTTGTCTATCTTAATATTTTTTTCTATTCACCAATGTTACATTACTGCTTTTTCAGGTATCCTAGTTTTTTCCAACTGTTTTCTTTTGATTTAGTCAATAAAGAACAACGAAATGGTAGCAGAAATAAGAAATATAGAATAAAATACATAAAGAAATTTATTTTATACGGTATTTAAATTAAGATGGTTACTCTATATAAGCTTTGAGGAGGAAAGTATGATAACTACAATAACCGAAAGAATTCGAGAAATGAGTCAGGAATATGGGAAAAAAATCGCCGTTTCAATGGGAGACTGGTTTATAAATTATAATGAACTGGTTAATGAGATTGACAAAGAAGCTTTAAAATTGAAAAAAGCTGGCGTAAAAGAAGGAATGCGGGTTGTCATCGTACTTCCCAATCATTGGCATACTTTAAGACTCATCCTCGGTTGTTTTCAAATTGGAGCAATTCCTCTGCTTCTCTCACCAAAATACCCACCTAAATCAATTGAAAAAATTTTCCAAAACGCCAAAGCAAGTTTGTTGGTAGCCCAATCACCACATCAAGAGCTTGCCGATCGACTCCCTCTTGCTATTATTGGAGAAAATGGAGAAATCGGATTCCCTGATAAAATAAATACAACGATTAACGATTTACCCTCTTTAGACTCACCTATTGCCGCTTTCTTTTCAACTTCAGGGACGACTGGAATTCCCAAATTGGTCATGCTCACTCATAAAAACATCCTTTCGGACATCGATAGTTGTTTCGATTTAGTCGATATCTATCCTGAAGATCGCATGTTGGGTGTACTTCCCATGTTCCATGTTTTTGGTTTTTCAATTGCCTACATGCTTCCTTTAGCAAAAGGGATGACACTTACGATTGTTCCTTCACTTTATCCAGCCAACAATCTCATTGAATCCCTCAAAAAATATCAATCTACGGTTTTTTTAGGTGTACCAGCTGTCTTTTCAATATTAGCCGGTGCCCGTGCTAAAGTTCCCTTTGACTTAAGTCCTCTCCGCCTTCCAATTTGTGGTGGTGATGCTCTTCCTCAAAGAGTTCGAGAAGCTTTCGAAAAAGGTTTCGGGTTAAATATCATGGAGGGATATGGAATAACCGAGGCATCTCCGGTGGTTTCTATCAACCCCTCTCCCCTTACTCGAGTACCAGGGTCAGCGGGACCAGTAATCGAAGCTATTAACCTTCGGATTGTGGACGACAACGGCAATGAATTACCCACCGGTGAAATTGGAGAAATTATTCTTTCTGGAGATCCTATTTCACCCGGTTATTATAATAATCCTCAAGAAAATCAAACCTCCTTCCGTAATCAATGGTTTTATACCGGAGACTTAGGAAAAATTGATGAAAAAGGTCTTCTTTATATTGAAGGCAGAAAAAAAGAATTGATTATTGTTTCTGGTTTTAATGTTTTTCCCCAAGAGATTGAAGAAGTAATCATGTCATTCCCAGGAGTTGTTCGTACCGCTGTTGTAGGGGTCCAAAGAGCATCTCGTGGTGAAATGATCAAAGCTTATGTCGTTCCAAATGAAAATATTACCATTGACCCAACTGAAATTGTAAGGTTTTGCCGAAAAGAGTTAGCATCTCACAAAGTTCCTCGTATTGTTGAAATCGTTGCCGAACTTCCTCAAACCGTAACAGGAAAGGTCATGAAATACATGATTTCTTCTTCCGGTAATGAAATTGAAGTAATTGAGTAAAGTCTTTCACTCTAAATCGGAACTAATTCGAATTAAAAGAAAAGCTTATTCTGAAAATATAGTAATGAATAAAAAGTTAACAAAAAAAAATGAAAAATGTATACCCCTCCTTTTGAATTCCCTTTCAATAGGGTAATGAATTGATTGAACAATTCCCCTCCTCGAAGGGGTGGCGCTTGCAGAGGGGAGGGTGCTTTTCGTTTTTTTCTGGTTATCCTGAGAAAATAATAAAGGAATAAAAAATATTTTCTAAATGAGATTGCCACGTCGTTCAACCAAAGCACGATTGGCCTCCTCGCAATGACGGATTTGGTGGATGAGACTCTCACATCGTCTGGTAAAAGACACCGGACTCCTCAGAATGACAGAGTGAGTGAATGGGATTCTCATGACGCCAAATACGCTCCTCAGAATAACAGCGAGGTTGGAAAATATGGTAATATTAATCCCTCTTAAATTGGGAAAAAGGTGGTAAGGCAATGAATAAAACCAAAAAGTTTCTCTTACTAAGTTTAATTTTAACAGTTTTATTCTCTTTGGGTCCTATCGCCAGAGCAAACGATGAAATTATCGATCAGTCCATTGAAGCTCTTCATGATCTTTCCAAAATACCTGAGCGGGATGTATTTTTCTACCTTTTGGAAAAAGCTGAAGCTATTGCTATTTTCCCCAAGGTAGTTCGATTGGGGCTGGGATTAGGAGCTCAATATGGTGATGGCTTAGTATATCGAAAAGAGTTCAATAAAAATAACTGGTATGGTCCAGCTTTTTATAAAATATATGGAGTAAGCTTTGGGCCTCAAGTCGGAATTCAATCTACCAGCTTAATTCTTTTAATTATGAACCAGGATGGGATGGAAATTTTTTATAATGATGGTTTAACCCTGGGAGGAAACGTAAGTGTTGCAGCAGGACCAATTGGAAGAAGTTTTTCGGCCGAAGTCGATTTGAATTTAGATTCTTCAATTTATTCTTATTCACAATCTCGAGGTTTATATATCGGTCTATCGGTTCAGGGGGCACAAGTCAAGCAAAATCGTCAAGCCAATCGTCAACTTTATAAAGAAAGCATCGATCCAGAGGAAATTCTTATGTCAAAGGTTTCATCAAACCCCGCATCTTTGCGTCTTCTACAAATGATAAAAGATTTGATTACAAAAAACTCGGTTGATGATTATTAAAGGAGGGTAAAGCAATGAGAACGATTTTATCCATTCTTGGTGTGATTTTTCTCATTATTTTGGCTTTTCGTTTTTTCCCAGTTATTATTGCGGGTGTTTTGGTGGTAATCGGTGCTATTTTGCTGATTCTCCTTTTAACTGGTGTGGCTATAATAGCGGCACCCATTCTCATCTTACTACTTCTCATTGGGGTAGTGGTCTGGGTGCTTCGATTGATTTTTTAGAACTATCCTTAGGGCTTGATTTATCCATCAAGCCCTCCCCTTTTTTATATTATTCCAGGTGGAGAAGCGATGAATGTAGGATATTTTTGTAGCTATATACCTGAAGAAATAATTCAATCCTGTAACGCAACACCGGTATTTCTATCGTCCGATTCACTTGCTACAACCCAAGCTATACCTTATCTTCCCACTCCTTTTTGTCCATTTTCCAAAATTCTTCTCAATTCTCTCCTCGCCGAGAAAAACCTGGAGTTGAATTTTATTATTTTTGGGGGAGGTTGTGATGCCGGAAGAAAACTTTATGATATTTTTATTGCTCTTCAACCAAAAACCCCCTGTCATTATCTTCATATCCCACTGGTCAGTAATCAAGAATCATTAAAATTTTACCGTCACTCTCTCAATGATTTAGCCAATAAACTTCTTTCCTTCCAAGGGATATCTCAATATAATTTTATCGAAAATCTTCGGATTATCCTTGACCACTCTTTCACTGTAAAACAAACCCGAAGCCAAACTTTCTTGACTGGAGAACTTCCTGGTGATTCTTTGCTTTGGGATAAAATCCAACTCCAAAGTAGCTTGGATTCTACGATTTCTTCAAAAATTTCGATTCTTCTTCTTGCTTCTCATCTTTTTGTTGAAAATATCATCCAACTATTAGAAGAAAAGGAATTTCGAGTTTTTGATGGATCAGCCACGGGGATGAGACGTTATATCTTCCCTGATATCGAATATACCCCTGAACATCATGCTTTAGATACCTTAGCTCGATGGTACTTGGTAAACAAAGTTCCTTGTCCCGGGTATAATCCTCAAAAACGCTTGGAAATCTTACAAAAATTCATCAATCGAGTCGGTATACAAGGTATAGTTTATTTTTACCCTAAATTTTGCGATCAATCACTTTACGACCTATCTTTTTTAAAAAAACAGATAAAAATACCCCTCCTTCCCGTTGAACACGATATGTCCTATTCTTCCATAGGACAGTGGGAAACTCGCATCGATGCTTTTCGGGAAGTTTTATTAAGTCAATGAACCTAAAAGCATCAACAGCTCTTTCACTTGCCCGGTTTTTTGCCAATAGGAAGAGTCTTTTCCACTTATTAGCTATATATGAATGGTGGTTAAAAAGAAAATTTCCAGAACCGACCTTGCCTCAAACATCATATCAATTAACCATTAAAACTATTCGTGAGCTTTATAGTCATTCCCGACCAGTGATTTGGTCGAGCCTCTTTTTCCCCTGTGAATTTATCCATGCTGTCGGTGCCATTCCTTTTTATCCCGAAATCACAATTGGATTAGTTGCCGCTCTTGGTTTCTCGAATCTTCCCTTAGAATTTGCCGAAAAAAATTGGTATTCTCAAGACCTCTGTAGTTATCATCGAGCAGGAGTGGGAATGAGCCTTTTCAAACTATTTCCTCGTCCTGATTTTTTATTAGCAACAACCAGTATCTGTCGGGGTACTGCTGGATTTTTTCAATCCTTAGCTAACATCTGGAAAATACCTTGCTATTTAATTGATGTTCCCTACCAGATGACCCCAGAAGCTATTAATTATGTTCAAAATCAACTCTCCTCAATTACTACACTCATTTCTTCCCAAATAAATTGTCAACTTGATTGGGAAGAAACCTTTTCATTATCCAATGCAACTGTCAAAATCATTCATCAAATCGAAACATTAAGAAAGCAAAAGAGTTTTGCCATTCAACCGCCAACCAAAAATTTAGACTATCTCCCCTATTACTTTCAATTTCTTGGATCGCCAGCCTCAAAATTCTTTTTTGAAAAGTTTTTGGAACACCTGCAAAAACTGAAAAATCCGTCTACCAATTCTCACCGGTTAATATGGCTTCATCTCAAACCCTTCTATCCCAATCAATTAACCGCACTTCTCAATGAATATCACTTTGATGTGGTATATGACGAGTTCGCATCAGTCTTTTGGGAACCATTAGAACCAGAAAAACCTTTTGAATCTCTGGCTAAAAAAATCATCTCCAGTCAAAACCTAACTGTTCCAGAAAAAAGAATACTTAGAATTCTTAATTGGTGTGAACAATTTAAAGCTAATGGGGTTATTCAATTTAATCAATGGGGTTGTCGTCAAAGCCAAGGAATGAATTTTCTGCTTAAAAATACCCTTCAACAAAAAGGCTATCCCGTGTTATTATTAGATGGAGATCATATCGATAAGAAGTTCTATTCTGAAGAGCAACTTCGTACCCGGATAGAAGCATTTCATGAAATACTGGAAGGATAATAACCATGGTATTTGCTGGGCTGGATATCGGTTCTCAATCTACTTGCGTAACCATTATCAATGAAAAGGAAATTATGGCAAGTGTTCTTATGCCGAGTAGTGTGAATCCAAAAAAAATTGGAGAAGAAGCCCTTAACCTTGCTTTAGGAAAAGCCAATCTTTCCCGATCTGATGTCCAATATTTCATTGCTACTGGTTATGGTCGTTATCAGGCAGAAGCTAATGAGAAGATCAGTGAAATCACTTGTCAAGCTCGGGGTGTTCAATGGTTTATTCCTGAAGCGAGGATGGTTCTTGATATTGGTGGACAGGATAGTAAAATAATCCTCCTTGGTAAAAACGGCCGTGTCATTGATTTTATGATGAACGATAAATGCGCAGCAGGGACTGGCCGTTTTTTAGAGTTAATGACCCAAGTTTTAGATATTCAAATAGAAGATTATGGGACCTTAGTCAACCAATCAAGAGAATTCATTGAACTATCAAATACCTGTGCAATTTTCGCCGAATCAGAATTGGTAAGTTTAATTGCTCAAGGAAAAAAGAAAGAAGATCTGGCTCGTGCCGTCTGTCGTTCAGTGGTTAAAAGGATTTTAACCCTTGCCGGAAAAATGATCATCACTCGGCCCCTGGTTTTTACTGGGGGCGTGGCTAAAAACCAGGGAATCATCACTATATTAAAGGAAGAGCTGGCTTTCTCCCCACTTATCCCTCCCGATCCTCTTATTACCGCTGCCCTTGGGGCTGCTTACTTAGCTCGAGAAAAATCCCTTCCCGAACCATAGAAAATTGTTTTCCAATATTTATTACATAATATTTAAGGCTTTCTCTTTGGCACGAACATCAGAAACACCGATATCCCTAGTATGATCGGTTTTCACCCATTGGCTTTGGTTCCGACTTAGAAAAGCCGCATAAAACATAATTGGTGGCCAGGTTAATCCATAAAGAAAATAACTTAAAATATCTGGAATGTAGCGCAAAGTAAATTTACCCCAATAAAAGGATGGCCCCATAACCACATTAAAAGCACATTGGATTAAACCCGAAGCCAGCCAGAGAGGCCAAATAGATATTCCAAAGTTCCAAGAAGATCCAATTGCAATTCTAACGGCAAGGATAGTGAATCCCACTACAGTCGTTACTGCCGAAAGGAGGTAAAATAACCAATCAAGATACTGAATTTTCCAGGTTTTTAACCATTGCAATAATAATTGGGGACCGTATTTCATGAGCACCCAGTAATGACCTTGCATCCAGCGGGTTCGTTGCCGGCGTGATGCCCAAAAAGTGAGGGGTTTTTCATCAAAGATTATAGCTTCATTATTCCAATGAACTCGGCTCCCACTCAAAATAATTCGGGTAGAAAACTCAAGGTCTTCGGTGAGACTTTTTAAATCCCATCCAATGGTTTTTAAACAACTGACGGTAACGACCAATCCAGTACCGCCTAAAGCAGCTGAAAGCCCCCAATTGGAGCGAGCCAACTGCCAAAATCGATTGGTATACCAATAACTTAAAGCATAAGATCGACTGATCCAGGTATCATCGGGATTTTTAGTATCGAGATACCCCTGGATAGCTTGGGCTTTAGGATGACTTTCCATATAATCGTTCATTTTTGCTAAGAAATTTTTTTCAACAAGGTTATCGGCATCAAACATTGCCACTGCATCATAATTTTCCAAAGGAATTTCTCTTAAAGCCCATTGAACATTTCCGGTCTTGCCAATATGTAACGTATCATGTTTTTCTAACACATTTACATTATAGCTTTTGGCAATTTCGGCAGTCTTGTCTTGACAATTATCACAAGAAACATAGATATCAAAATAATTTTGGGGATAATTTTGTTTAATTAAACTTTCCAATAAATTTCCAACCACTTTTTCTTCATTATGGGCAGGAATTAAAACGGCAAATCGATGAAAACTTTTAGCAGGAGGGAGTGGTGGTGGACTCCATGCACCACGTACTGCAATAAATATTTGATAAGCCCAGTAAATAAAAAGATATACAATAAATATCGCAACACCCGGTCTTATCCAAGCCTCATCCCACAACCAGTGCACTATAACACCTCCATGCTTACACACCAATAGAATAGAAAACAAAAAAAATTTAATAAAATTCCTAAAATACAATTAAATCATTATCATCTTCCCACGATTTTGCTCCTACAATATCTGAGAAAAATAATCCAAAAAAAAAGAAGACCCTTAAGGCCTTCTCCCTATCGTATTATCAACGAGCTCAATCAAAAAATCATTACCTATTAAGGATTTTACTATTTTATCAAAAAAGTATATAAAAAAAATGCTCTTTTTAAACTTTTTTAAAATATTTTACTTTTGAGCCCATTTTTGTTTTTCTAAATACATACTTGAAAGAACTGAAAATACTATAACCAAACCAAATACGGTGTAGGTCCAAAAATAGGGAATCCTCAGAACGACCAAACCATTTTCAATAACCGAAATGGCAAAAGCGCCTAGAAAAATACCTGCCATATCGCCAATACCACCCCGTAGGGATGTCCCTCCCACTACACAGGCGGCAATTGCTTTTAGCTCCCAACCTTCACCGGTTCGGGAAGTAAAACAACTCACCCTTGCGATCTGCATTCCAGCCACAAAAGCACACAAAATTCCAACAATGATAAATGCTGTCATTTTTACTATATGGGTTCGAATCCCCATAGCCCTGGCTGCGTCAGCATTATCTCCAGTTGCATAGATCCAGTTTCCATAGCGGGTGTAATGGAGTAACAATCCCAAAATAATTCCTACAATAATAAACCACAAAGCTTGAACCGGAAATACGCCTCCAATGGTTCCATTTAAAAAGGAAAGAAAAGCTGACGACGAAGAAACATCACAAGCTTGTTGCAGACCTCCTGAAAACCAGAGGGTTAATCCCCTCCATAACATCATGGTTCCTAAGGTAGTTATAAAGGATGGAATATGACCTTTGGTTGTGACTATGGCATTGATATAGCCAAGGGCAATACCCCCTAAGATGGTCAATGCTAAGACGACAAAATAATTAAGGTTAAGTTTAAAAAATATCAAGAAAAGATATGAGCAAAAAACCAGGATGGATCCAATCGACAAGTCAAACTCTCCGGCAATCATTAGGACGCCGACTCCTAAGGCAATAATACTGAATTCTGAACCGTAAGCCAGGAGTACCTTTATATTTTCAGCATTAATAAAGTTACCACCGGGAGAAAAAACTGTAAATATAATGAGAAGCGCTATCAAAACCACCAGGATACTAAACGACCGGGTGGTTAATAATTTTTTTAAATAACTATTTTGCTGTTTCACCGGTTTTCCCATTGCTCCTTTCTCCCAGAAATTCCATTTTATTCAACCATAGCACTTTTTATTACTAAGTCAGAAAGGTTATCACGAGTCACTTCCTCTTTCTTTACATCGGCCATTTTTCTTCCTCGAGCCATAACCACAAACCGTTCGGCAATATCATAGACATGATAGAGGTTGTGGGTAATAAAAATGGATGATATTCCCTCACGTTTGATTTGACGAATGAATTCTAAAACTTCATTGACTTCTTTTACCGAAAGAGCCACGGTTGGTTCATCGAGAATGACACATTTGGCTTTGAAATGGATAGCTCGAGCAATTGCAACACCTTGCCGCTCTCCACCTGAAAGGGTAATGACCGGGACGTCAGGTGACCGTAAACGAAGCCCTAAATGCTTAAGGGCTTGCATGCTTTCCTCGTCCATGACTTTTTTATCCAGTAACCCCAACCCCTTCAACGGTTCTCGACCCATAAATATATTTCTTGAAATACTTAAATTGGGAGCTAAGGCTTGTTCTTGGTAAACCGTCTCAATCCCAAGCTTTCGTGCATCACGGGGAGAGTGAATCAGAGCTTTTTTTCCATCAAAATAAATTTCTCCCCTATCGGCAACATGATACCCAGAAAGAATTTTGATCAAGGTCGATTTACCAGCACCATTATCTCCTAATAAACCTAAGGTTTCACCTCGTTTGAGGTTAAAATCAATCCCTCTCAGAGCGTATACCCGACCAAACCATTTATGGATGTCGACCATTTTCACCATATCACTATTCTGATTGGCTTCTGTTGTCATCGGTTAAACCTCACTTTAAAAGATGTGAATTACCTCATTTTTCTTTCAATGTAAGTATTTAGCAAAACAAACAGAACGGTTGCTAAACCAATGAAAGCACTAATAGCAAACACCGGAACTCTCATGAGTATGAGACCATTATCAATAATTGGAATAATGAGTGCCCCTAAAACAATTCCTAACATACTTCCAATTCCTCCCCGGAGAGAAGTCCCTCCGACCACACAGGCGGCAACTGCTTTAAATTCAAAATTAACTCCCTGTGTTGCCGCAAAAGAACCGAGCCGAACCGCTTGCATGCAAGCACAGAAACCGCATAAAGCACCTACGATGACATAACAGATAATTTTAACCCAATCGGTTTTGATTCCCATTGCTCGAGCCGCATCTCGATTATCTCCAGTAGCAAATACCCAGTTTCCAAAGCGATGATAATGAAGAATAATACCCAGTATCACAGCAAAAATTAGAAACCACAGTACCTGGATAGGAAAAAAAGGGGTTAAATTACCAGCCATAGCTAATTGAAAAGGAGTGTTATTGGGAACATAAGTCCGTATACTCATGGGCATCATTTTTGACCAAACATAGAGAATTCCTCTCCAAAACCATAGAGTTCCTAAGGTAGTAATAAACGAAGGCATCCGGGTTTTCACCGTAATAAATCCATTTAAATACCCTAAAGCCATGCCTACTAAAATAGCAACGATAAAACTGATTAAAGGACTGGTACCGATAAAAAGTAGACGGGCAAATACATAGGAACAAAAAGGAAGTACTGACGCCACCGATAGATCAAATTCTCCACAGATCATTAACATCCCAACCCCGAGAGTAATAATCCCTAGATCGGGAAAAAGCTTTCCAATGGCAGAAATATTCCGTACATTAATAAAAATCTTATTGGGTGTAAAAAGAGAAAAAACTACAACTAAGGCGATAAATACCCATAAAGTATTTGATGAGCGGAAGGTCAATAATTTTCGTAAGGAGTTCATCTTCCGACCTCTTTTATTATATGGTATGGTAGATCATCAGAAAATTCCGGCTGGTTACTATAGCAACCAGCCGGAACCAAAATTATCTAACATGCATGGGAGAAAGTTTCTCGATCAAATCGATCTTCTCAATACTATCAACTAAATATCCACCAGTATCAATATTTGGAGTAAATCCGAATTTATTGTAGAGATAAAGTACATATACTGCATAATAACCCTGCAGGTATTGCTGCTGATCAATAGTTGCGGTTATGTATCCTTCCCGCAGTCCATTCAGAGTTGCAGCGGTGGTATCAAATCCTCCAGCAATAACCTCGCCTGGTTCTTTACCAGCAGCTTTAAGAGAATCTGTCAAGCGGTCAGTAGCGATTCCACCTAAACCGATCATAAAAGTAGTTTCTGGATGAGCTAAGAGATAGGAAGTTTCTCTTTGTTCCATGGTGGTCATTTCCAAACCGCCACCATCAATAATCTCAAACGAAGTGATTCCAAATTCTTCTCCCGCTCTTTTAATACCATTAGAACGAACGACACCGTAATTGGCTCCCGGAACTTCAACCGGCATAGCTACGTGAGCTTTGGAGAGATCAATTCCCTTCTCTTTTGCTTCCTGGAACAAGCGTAACCCGATCATGTATCCGGCTCTTTCTTCACTCTGTCCGATATAGCAAAGACGCTTATTTCCGGCGGGACCCTGAGAATCGTCGTTATTTATTCCAATAACTGGTATGCCTGCAGCTAAAGCTTCCTCTACCGGCTTATCCCAGGCAGTATCATCATTAACAACTAAAGCAATTCCATTCGGTTTTTGAGCGACAGCTTCAGCAAGTCTTTTTTGCTGCAGGGCTAAGTCTGAACCAGCTAAATCAATATCAACCTGGCATCCTAATTCTTTGGCCGCATCCAACATACCCTGTTGAACGACCGCCCAGAAGGGGTCATCTCCACCATGGGTTACTAAACGAAAGTACATGCCCTCGGCTGGTTTCTCCTGACCAAAAGCAAGAGAAGACATACTTACCATTAACACCGTAATAATTAATAATATTAACCAATTTTTCATTTTCTGCCCTCCTAATATTTTTCTCAGTTTTCATTTAGAATTTAATTCTTGACAAACTACTGAATATCACCACCTCCTATCAGGAATTCCAGGTTTTAATACCTCCCATAATGAATAGCTTCTTCAAACATAGCGATAATATTTTGGGGTGGAACATCGGCCTGAATATTATGGACTGCCGCCAATATATAACCACCTCCAGGAGCTAATTCATCGATCCGGCGTCGTACCTCATCCCGAACCTCGGATGGTTTTCCAAAAGGAAGAACGTATTGGGTATCAATTCCACCCCAGAAAACGATTTGTTTCCCAAACTCCTTTTTTAGCTTGTGTAAATCCATGCCTTGCGCTTTCACTTGAACCGGATTCAGGATTTGTACACCAATTTCAATTAATTCTGGTATAAAGGAAGACACTGCACCACAGGAATGATAAAAAATAGGCGCATTGGTTTTGGTTTTAATAAAATCGTAGAGCTTTTTCTGACGAGGTTTTATATACCGGCGGTAAAGATCAAGAGAAACAAAGGGACTGTTCTGAGTGGCTAAATCGTCTCCACAAAGGATTACATCTATGAGGTTTCCCGTTCGACTGAGTAACTCTTCAAATTGTCCAATTTGGAATTCAAGCATAATATCCAAAATTGCACAGGCAAGATTAGGATTGAGTACCAAATCCATCATAATTTTTTCAAACCCACGAAGATACCAACCAAATTCAAAACAGGAACCAATGATATTGACAATTACTGCTTTCTCACTTTGATGTAATTTTTCAACCTGGCTTTGCAGTAAATCGTAAGAGGCTTGATCTTGATGGGGGTCAGGCCAAGATAATTTCTCTAAATCTGATAGGGATTCTACTCGAGAAAGCGGATGTCCTATCATATCAAAATAGAGTCCAGTAAAACGCCGTTTTATGCCCCATTCATCAACCCAAATAGAATCCGGGCTATCCTTGCTCCAAATTTCTGGTGGAACTTCTTGATAAGCATACCTGGTATCAATTTGAAACCAATCAAGAATCTGTTCATCGGGTTTTATCAACTGCTGTATTCGATCAATCAAATATTCATTTGAAGAAACAGGGAATTTGAGCTCATTTTTGAGATTGCGATAAGCAATACGAGTAATGCCGCTTACGATCCCTCCTAAATCCAAAGGGACCCGATCGGGTTCTTGATGATTTATCGCTTTTCTGAGGCGTTCTCGACTGTTCATATCTTTCCTCTCCAGGATTCTATTATAATCTATTCTTGGTTTATATTACCATTATTTTCTAAACAATGAATTGATATTCGGTTTTTTATAATAAATTGGTTGTGGAATTTATCTTTTTTTGTATTCCACAACCGATAAATTATTTTTCAACTAATATTTATTATATCTCAACCAGTTCTTTCATAATGTTTTTGGTATTTTCATAGAGATCGCGGAATATCTTATAGTATTTATTATAAAGAGCATGATTTTCCTCATTGACAGTAATAACCGGACGGAAATCGACCCATTCTTTGATTTGTTCAGGTTTATCGAAAACCCCGGTTCCCAAACCAACCAGGAAAGCATCACCAAAGGGTGCTTCGACGTCTTTTGAAAGTCGTTTCATATTAAATCCAGTGATATCGGCAAATATTTGAACCCAGAAATTTGATTTGGCAACACCACCAACAATCCAACAATCGGGATCGAGCTTCATTCCAACCTTGATTGCTTCTTCCATATTATGTCTAAGTGAATAAGCCGCTGCTTCTAACATTGCACGGTAAACATGAGCTCGAGTATGATAGAGAGACAACCCCATGATCGTTCCTCGAGCATCCGGGTCCCAAATCGGAGAACGATCACCCATAAAATAAGGAAGGACGATGACTCCCTCACTCCCTGGCCCAATACCGTTGGTTTCTAATTCAAGCAAAGTATAAGCTGATATGCCAGTGTTTTTACTGACTTCTTTCTCATATTGACCAAATTCATCTCGGAACCAACGAGCTAACGCTCCTGAGGTCGCACTTCCACCAAATGTATAAATTTTTTGATCATCATATACGACATAAGGCATGCTCACCAAACCAGGGGTGAGATACTGCCCACCATGAACGCTCCCCCAACACATTGAGGTACCTGCCATAGCTACATGTTCGCCTTCGCTCAATACTCCAGCACAAAGTTGTGCCACTGGTGCATCGATACCTCCTGCAACGACTGGGGTTCCTTCTAAAAGCCCAATCTGGTTCGAGAATTCCTGGTTTAGGGGTCCGACAATATCAGAGGATTTCACAATGCGTTCACATAACATTCGCCGAGGGATATTTAATATTTGGCACATTTCATCCGACCAAGTTCGTTTTTTTATATCAAACACTCCTCCAATATTACCGGCCGAAGAATAATCAATGGCCAATTGATTGGTCAGTTTATATACAACATAATCCTTAGGAGTAACAAATTGATAAATATTATTCCAAACCTCCGGTTCGTTATTACGAATCCACATCATTTTTGTAAACCCAAAATATGAATCAACATAATTCCCGGTAATTCCAAATATGGTATCTTTGGGAATGTTATCTTTCACCCACTGGGTTTCAGCACGAGCCCGTCGATCCATCCAAATTAAACAAGGTCGTAACGGATTCATATCTTTATCCACTGGCACTCCTGAACCACCGTAAAGGCCACTGATAGCAACTCCTGCTATTTCAGATGGTTTGACTCCTGACTTTTTCACACATTCCGCTAGTGTTTCTACCACTGCATCCAACCAAATGTCTGGCCATTGTTCCGCCCAGGAAGGTCTGGGGGTTATAACTCCGTATTCCTTAAAGCCTTCGCTTATCAACTCACCCTTCTCATTTACCAGAACGGATTTTGTTCCTTGTGTTCCTATATCAGTTCCTAATAAATACATTTCAACACCCCCATAAATTTATCAATTATTTTATTTTTTTTGTTTTATTCTTAAAAAACTACCAACTCAATGGTAATTTATTTTTTTATTAATTTTCTCTCTTTTTTGCCGCTAATGTTTATTGTACCAAAAACATGAAGTCAAATGCATGACTCTAAAAATTATAAGTGAGTTTTTCCAGAAAAACATTAACTTTTTATTGATTTCTTCTAACATATATTGAATAATATCCCCAAGTCGTTGGAGTTTTAAATATTTTGATGAAAGTTTTTGTCCAATAGGAGCAAAACCATGCTTGCCAATTTACTATCAAAAAAGAATTTGGTGCTCGATGGAGCCATGGGAACTCGTTTACAAAAAGCCGGATTACCGGCTGGCCATCTTCCTGACGAATGGAATATTTCTCACCCCAACCTGGTCTATAATATTATTCACAGTTATGTTGAAGCCGGTTCAGATATCGTACAAACCAATACTTTTGGATCCAATCGCTTAATTCTTAAAAAATATGGTTTAGAAGGAAAAATCAATGAAATCAATCGTCAAGCAGTTAAAATTGCCCGGGAGGCTCTTGATTCTTCTACACTCCTTTGTGGTTCATTAGGACCAGTTGGAGATTTTATTGAACCTTACGGTGACCTTACCAAAAAAGAAGTTCAAGATGTTGTCAAAGAGCAAGTAGAAATTCTTCTTTCTGAAGGAATCGAAATTTTTAATTTAGAAACTTTTATATCATCAGTTGAATCAATAGCTGCTACCGAAACTATTTTAGAACTAGGTGGCGAAGTTATTTCCAGCTTTACTTTTGAACCCCGAGATGACGGGCGATTTACCACGTTGATGGGTGAAACACCAGAAAAAATTGCCCATATTTTTCAATCCTATCCGATCGCTGTTCTGGGTGCCAATTGCGGTACAGGTATGAAACAAATGATTAAAATAGCAGGTGTATATCGGTCTTATTACCCTGGTTATCTTTTATGTAAACCGAATGCTGGTATACCGAAAGTTCAAGGTAACCAGGTTCTTTATACCGAAACACCAGAAGATTTTGCTAAAGGTACAAAGGAACTCCTCAATTTGAATATCAACCTGATTGGGGGATGTTGTGGAACTACCGAAAAACACATTCGAGCAATTGCCGAGGTTGTCCATCAATCATAAAGCCGGTCGGAATTCCGACCGGCTTTATGATATTTTCTCAAACATTCTCGATTTTTAAGATTTCTCTTTCCTAAATGTAACTAAAACACCAATTAAACCTAAAATTATTTTTAAAACTGCATGCCATATTGGTTCAGTTCCTATTCCAATACCAGGAATGGCTCCTAAAATACCCATAATTAACAAAAGCCAAGAATAAACCATAAGAAGCGTTTTATACATTTATCTCCCTCCTTTAAAAAAATCCTTTAACCATAAGACACTATTCATATTAATCAATAAATAATTTTATCTATTAGAATTTTTTACGAATTATCTTTCTAAAAGATTCACCTTAAAATATTTCATTTGATACCTGTCTAATTCAATTTATACTATTCAGAAAAGACTTGCCTTTTGCTGACTTCATGAAATTTTGAAAATGAGAATATAAAAAAGGACCAATAATAAAATCTTTAAACTTTTTAATACAAGAATTAAGGTTAAAGAAATACAAAAAGGAAACTCTCAATAATATTTGATACAAAAAAAGGGTAGTTTTTGGTCATTTCAATTCAAAATTTTTTAATTACCTCGATTGATGCATTCTCCCTAATTATTCTATAGTTTAATTAATAAATTTATTAATCGGCGATTAGCAGCAGGAAAAGCGTAAGCTCTGAAATCTTCGGATTTGATCCAGCGATAGTCAGACGCAAAATGGAGAATCGGTGATTGATTTTCTGGAATTAACTTACACAAATAAGCATGAAGAGTCACCGAAAAGTTAGTATATCCATGCTTCAAAGTTGTTATTTTTTTTTCCACTTGAATACTAAATTGAAGTTCTTCTTGAAATTCCCGAACTAAAGCATCTTCGGGTTTTTCTCCCTGGTTTATTTTTCCACCAGGAAATTCCCATAAATCTGCCATCAAACCATTTGCAGGTCTTTGTTGAATAAAGAACAAACCATCTTTTTGAAGAACTCCCACAACCACTTTTATTGGAATGGCCTTTTTTGAAGGTTGAACTACTGGCCTTTGTTCAGTACAACCAAGATGAAAACTCAAACAAGGTTTTTGAACTGGGCACTCATAACAAGTCGGAGATTTGGGTGTACAAATAAGCGCCCCTAATTCCATTAATGCCTGATTAAGCCATCGAGCCTTCCCGGGAAGAATCAGTTCCTCAGCTTTTTTCCAAATATAATTTTTGGTTTCTCTCCGTTCAACTGAATTTTCAATATTAAAAATTCGAGCAAGAATCCGTATTACGTTCCCATCAACCAGAGGATAATTTTGATTAAAAGCAATACTCATGATGGCACCCGCCGTGTAGGGTCCTATACCAGGAAGTTTAAGAAGCTCATCAAGGTTCTCGGGAAATTGGCCACCAAGCTGATTTAAAATAATTTTCGATGTTTTATGAATAAATTTCACCCTGGAATAGTACCCCATCCCTTCCCATAGCCTTAATAACTCCTCATAAGAAGCTATTGATACCGATTCAAGGGTAGGGAATCGTTGCATCCAGCGGAGATAGTAGGAAATAACCCGGTCGACTTGAGTTTGTTGGAGCATGATTTCAGAAATCCATACTGAATAGGGAGAATATTCCTCACGCCAGGGAAGTTTTCTTTGATGAGTATCAAACCAATTCACCAAAGGTAAAGATATTTGATGGTGGAGCAGACTCGTTTCCATTCCAAAAAATTCAGTTCCTACACCAAGGCGTCGACTTGAATATTAATGGAATTTTTCGAGAGGAGTTCGGCTCCTAAGAACTCAGCGATGGCAATTAATCGCTGGGGAGAGGTTGAATTGACCCAATCTTCGGCAGGATTCCGGTCCAATGAATTCAATTGAACACGGTCGGGTGAAATGCGGCTTATGGCATCTCGCATAAGGTAGAGCTCGGATTCGCTATCATTGATTCCTTCAACAATGAATACCTCCAACCATATTTGTCCGTGATAGTTTTCTCGCAATTGGATTAATCCATCGACTAAAGAAGCTAAAGTTATTGAGGGATGAGGTCGATCAATCTTTTTAAAAATCTCTTCGCTTCCAGCGTCCAACGAAGGAAGAATGATGTCTATCGGTTGAACTTCTTGAAAAAGCTCGGGGTGAGAAGGGAAAAGTGTTCCATTAGTAATGAGAACCAGGTGTTGATCAGGAAAGGTTCTTTTTGCAAATTGAGCGATTGATCCAAATCCAGAATGAAGGGTTGGCTCACCAAATCCGGCGAAAGTGACACAGCTTGGAGGTTTCGATCGAAACAGTGAACTTCCCGAATATCTTTTTAAAGTTTTCTGTACCTGTTCAATAAGTATATAATCCTTACGAATTATGGTTAAATCAGTGGTCTTCCCACACTCACAATAAGCACAATCGAGACTGCAAGTTTTATAGGGAGTTAAATTTATACCAAGTGACATACCTAAACGTCTTGATTGAACAGGACCAAAAATGCATTTTTCTTTCATTCTTCTCATCGTCCTTGTCAGCAAATTTTTTAAAGATTGGTTTCCTCAGTTAATAAAGTGTTCCAAAAGAGTTTTAAACCCAATTATTACGATTGCTATTCCACCAACAACTTCTGGTTTCGAAATATATTTTCTTCCCACTCGATGGCCAAAGGTTACTCCCACAAATGTCATTATTGAAGCAACTATACCGATAACAATCGCGGGTAAAAGAATCCCATCCTTTAGCAATGCGAAAGAAAAACCGACAGCTAAGGCATCAATACTGGTAGCAATCGAAGCTATCAGCAAGGGGATCCCCCGGCTAATATCAACCATAGTTTCATTATCGTCCTTGCTCAGAGCTTCATAAATCATTTTTCCACCAACAAAGCTCAATACCGCAAAAACAATCCAATGATCAATAGATTCAGTAAATCGGGCCACTCTAAGCCCCGCATAAAAACCAGCCAGAGGCATAAAAAACTGGAAGAGACCAAAAGACAGAGATAAACGAAATCTTGTATTGAAGGTACATACTTTCTGACACATTCCAAAAGCTACCGCCAACGAAAATGCATCTAGGCCAAGTCCAAAAGCAATTACCAATATTTCAAACACATTTTCTGCCTCGTATCGTGCGTGATTTCAATTCCTTTTTTTATATAATTGCGAGAATTATAACGAAAAGTCGAGATGAAAAAAAGAGCTTGGAAAAATTTTTTTTTGTGTGAAAAAAGTCGGTGTGACAAAGCATTAAAAATAGCTGAGTATTGTTTATCTTACTGAAAAAATATAAGATAAAAATATGAAGAAAATTATAAAATTGATTACTTTTATTGGTATATTCATCATTCTTGTGAATATTTTATCGTCTTATATCTATGATGAGAACATCAAAATTAAATTGGGAAATGAAATCCTTTTTGAAAGACATTTCGACCTCATTAAAGGAAAGCGGATTGGATTAATAACCAACCATACCGGGTTGAATAGCCGATTTCAATCAACTGCAGAACTTTTAGCGAATAATCATCAAACCAATTTGGTAGCTTTATTTGCTTCCGAACATGGATTGGACGGCAAGGCCAAAGCCGGTGAATACGTTGAATCCTATCTTCATGATCAATATAAAATTCCAGTTTACAGCTTGTACGGACCGACGAGGAAGCCAACTCCCAAGATGTTAGAAAACATCGACCTCCTCCTTTATGATATCCAAGACATTGGAGCTCGTACCTACACGTATATATCTACGCTTAATTATTGTATGTGGGCTGCCAAGGATAATGGTAAAACTGTCCTTGTTTTAGACCGTCCTAATCCTTTGGGAGGATTAATCGTTGATGGACCGGTTTCTGAAGAGGACTTTCGGTCCTTCATTGGCGTTGATATCCTTCCTATGGCACATGGTATGACTGTTGGTGAATTAGCGCGTTATTTTAATCGTCGTATTGGAGTGAGATTGATTGTTATACCTATGGATGGATATACACGGGATATGATGTTTCCGGATACTGGTCTTTATTGGATTCCCACTTCACCAATGATTCCTGATTTCCTTTCGGCTTTAGTATACATGGCGACTGGTTTGGGTGAAGGAACGGGAATTCGACAAGGTGATTATTTTAAATGGGTTGGAGGAAAAGGTATTAATTCCCGAATTTTCGCTCAAGAATTGAATCGAATTGGTCTACCAGGAGTTCAGTTTGTTCCTGAAACCAATGGAGAATTCGGGGGAGTTCGTCTTTTTATAACCAATATGAGAGCTTTTCAGCCTGCCTACACTGGCTTGTGTATTCTATCTTGTTCCCACAAATTAATTTCCTATTCAGTACCTAAAAATGAAAATGAGTTAACCATGTTCAATAAAATAATGGGGACAGCCCTAATTGGTAGGTTAATAGAAAATGATGTTTCCTATCAAGATTTAAAAAAAGCATACTGGGAACCTTTGGAAAACTTTAAAAAAGAGAGAGAAAAATATCTTATTTATCAATAACGATCCTGTAAATCCGCGGGCATGATAAATCAAGCCTCTACCAAAGATTTTAAAAAAGCCGTCATCCTGAGGCTTCGTTTTTGAAGCCGTGAGGATCTCATCTTTTATTCATATTTCATTATCATTTTCTCGGGATAACCATCAAAGATATAAAGGCACCCTCCCCGCCAGAAGACGGCACGGTATGATCCGGACACATAGGTAACAGAAAGTTCCGGACACATAGGTAACACTTTGTATACTACTGGTATAAGG
>MWBQ01000047.1 GCA_002069605.1 Candidatus Atribacteria bacterium ADurb.Bin276 | reverse complement strand
GCTTCACTGGGACATTGGGGATAGCAGCCAGTACATCCTACGATACATTCATAGGGATGAGCAACTTTTGGACGGTTTTCTTGATCATCCCATTCATACACTCCATGAACACAAAACTCATAGCAGGTTTGACATCCGGTACATTTTTCTATATCAACCGAGGGATACCAGGGAATTTCTTCTCGCTTCACTTTGAAATTCATATCAATTTCTCCTCTACCCTATTTCACATGAAACCATTCTTTAAACTGAGCTTCAGTTGGAGTTTTTCCCTCGCTCTTCTTTACTCCGTCAATAAATACCGCCGGAGGCATGAGAATTTTAGCTTCCAGGAGTTTATCCAGATCATCAGTATATTCAATATCGGCATCAATGTGATTTTTTTCAATAAAGGATTTGAGATTTTGATAGAGAAGGTTGCATTTTTTGCAACCAGCGCCTAAGACTTGAACTTTCATGGTCTTCACTCCTTTTTTAAAAGATGAGTTCGTAGACTGAACCGGCAAGAGCAGAAAACAGAATGACTAAGATGATATAGGTCATTCCTCGTTTAATACCCATGATCCGGTTGATGAGAATCATGCTGGGGAGGCTCAAAGCTGGACCGGCAAGCAAGAATGCGATAGCCGAACCGGAGCTCATTCCCATCTCGATAAGGCTTCTGGTAATCGGGACCTCGGTGAGGGTGCTGAAATAGAGAAGAGCTCCAATCAGTGATGAAAAAATATTCGATACAAAGCTTTCGGCTCCAAACAATTTCACAATGACTGACCCTGGTACGAAGACTTTGAGCGCAGATGCAACAAACACTCCTCCAATCAGGATGGGAAAGATGAGTTTAAAAAGACTCCACGACTCGCGGTACCAGTTTAACCGTTGCTCTTGAGTAAATAAGAGATAGCCTATCCCGAACGCTGCCGCCATTAAGATTCCTTTGTATAAGTTTGGACCTACCATATAGATTGCCACTAAAATGAATATGACTAGCAAGCCTTTCCAAGGAATGCCAGCTTTCGGAGGATTCTCGGTTGAATCTTGAATGGTCTCTCGGGCTCGAGCTTTTCCGAAGAGGAGATCCATCACCAATCCAACTCCAAAAGCCAAAATCACTGCTGATAAAGACCGAGCCCAACCGATTCTACCCAACATGGCTGCGGAGATGAAGATAGCGGCGGTATTGATCGCCGGGCCGGAATAGAGAAAGCTGGTGGCTGGACCAATACCAGCTCCGATTTTATACATGGAAGTAAACATCGGCAGGATTGAACAGGAACAGACCGCTAAGATGGCACCGGCAATTGAAGCCACACTAATGGCGATCCATTTATTGGCCCCCGGACCGAAGAAACGCAAAATACTTTCTCGATCCAGTAAAGCGGCTATCGCTCCGGATATGAGAAAAGCCGGCACAATTCCCAGCAGGAGATGCAAGGGATCGAGATAGGTAAGAATGGTGTTGAGTCCTTCCCGTAAAGCAGTTTGCCACATTTAGACCCGCTTCCTTTCATTCTTGACAAATATCTTCAGCCAATTCAATGATTTCCATGATTCGCTTGTCTTTGATATGAAGAATTTTCATCACTCCCCTCTGCTCAATCTCAACCAGATCGGCTAAAACCAGCTCCCGGACATGGCGGGAAATTGTGGTTTTGTCAATAGCCATGCTTTTTTCAAACTCACACTGACAAAGAGGCTCCTTGGCAATCTTTTTCATTATCTCAATTCGCCAGGGTGAAGAAAGAGCCTTAAACAATCGGTCGATCAAATTTATCACCTACTTGTTGATTTGTTGCAATATAATACAATAATACAATTTTTTTGTCCACACCCAAAATTCATTTATTCATTCTTTTTCCACTTATCATGTAAACATTGATAAAAAATTTGGATAGGTTATTCTACCCAAGTGAAATATTGATAACTAAAGGAGATATTTATCGGTTGGTTGCATAAAATAAAAAACCCCTGAGCTTCAATCAACCTAAGCCTATTTTCCCACCAGCAAAGGTTTGAATGACTTTTTTCATCTCCAGGGATAAGAGGACTTTGTAAAATCGACCAGACTCCCAGCCGCTTTTGGCAAGTAGTTCATCCAGATAACACCCAGAAATATCAAGAAGGTTGAGGAGCTCTTTTTCATCTTCATCCAAATCTGGGAGGGCTATTTTTTTCTTCATTTTCGATTGGGGTGATGCCAGAAATCCCAATTCCTCAACAATATCAGCAACATTGTGGACTAATCGCGCTCCTTGGTTGATGAGCTGGTGAGTGCCTTCGCTCTGGAAGGAAAAGATTGACCCGGGCACGGCCATCACTTCTCTCCCCTGTTCCAAGGCAAAATTAACGGTAATCAAGGCCCCACTTTTTAAAGGAGCTTCTACGACCACCACACCCAAAGAAAGGCCGCTAATGAGTCGGTTCCGAACCGGAAAACTTTCCTTTTGTGGCCCAAAACCAGGAACAAACTCACTGATCAAGGCACCCTTTTGGTGAAGAATCCGCTCGGCCAATCCTCGATTTGACCCTGGATAGACAATGTCGACACCGGTTCCCAGAACAGCAACGGTTTTTCCCTCTCCTTCCAAGGCACCATAATGAGCTTCTCCATCAATTCCCAGAGCTAAACCACTCACCACGACCCAACCCTCTTCAGCCAGCGAGCGAGCCAAATACCTGGCAACTTTTTTTCCATAGGTGGTGGCTCGTCGGGTTCCAACCAGGGCAATCCATTTTTTATAGGAACGGAAATCAAAATCTCCTCGTTGGTAAAGAAGATAAGGTGGATACATTATATCTCTCAATAAAGCCGGATATCGTTCATCGGAAATGGGGAGGATTTGGATTCCCCGTTTGATGATTTTTTGGAAAACGGCTTCCGGTTGAAGTGACAATTTAACCGGAAGAATTTCTTCAACGATTTTTTTCCCCAGACAATGAGCTAAATCTTTTGGAGAAGCCCTCCAAGCATCACTTGCTGACCCAAAGGTCTCAATTATTTTCTGAAAACGAACCGGACCAATGCCTGGTAAATGATTAAATGCCACCCAATAAGGAAGATCTTTCATTTTTAAAACTCCAGATACTTTCGATCCAATGTCCGATACTGAATAGCTTCAGCAACGTGCTCAACATCAATTTTTTCCGAGCGGTCAAGGTCGGCTATGGTACGGGCAACTTTTAAAATCCGATGGTAAGCTCGAGCACTCAATGCCAAGGTTTCAATGGACTTTTTAAGAAGATCGTGGGCTTCTCGACTACAGACGCAGAACTTTTTAATATACCGGACTTTCATCTCCCCGTTCAGATGAATTCCCTCTTTTTGGTATCTTTCCTGCTGGAGAAGCCGGGTTTGTTCAACTCTTTTTCTCACCGTTTCCGAGTTTTCTTCAACGGTATTGGAGGACAGGTCGGAAAAATCCAACCGAGGGATTTCGACTTGGAGGTCCATCCGATCTAAAAAAGGACCGGATAATCGACTCCGATAGCGGATGATTTGGGAGGTCGAACAAGTGCAGGTTTTCTTGGTATCCCCCAAGAAGCCACAGGGGCATGGATTACATGATGCGACCAGAGTAAATTTTGCTGGGTAAGTTGTGGTCATACTGGCTCGGGAGATGGTAATCTTTCCCTCCTCGAGGGGTTCGCGTAACGCTTCCAATACATTTCTTTTAAATTCCAACACTTCATCAAGAAAAAGTACTCCATGATGGGAAAGACTAATTTCTCCAGGTCGCGGCAATTGACCACCACCAATCAGAGCCACATCGGAAATGGTATGATGGGGAGACCGGAAAGGACGGCTGATAACTAAGGGTTGGTCAGCGGATATCAGTCCGGCAACGCTATGAATCTTAGTCACCTCAATTGCCTCTTCCAGTGATAATAAGGGCAGTAATCCAGGTAACCTTTTTGATAACATGGTCTTTCCCGATCCGGGTGGACCAACAAAAAGAAGGTGATGACCACCGGCAGCTGAAATTTCCAAAGCTCGCTTTCCATGACGCTGTCCTTTGACTTCTGACAAATCTTCTTCATGATTGCTATAGATGAATAAACTCTGAGGATCGATGGTAGTGGGAATCATGGATTGATTCCCATTGAGAAAATCTGATAACTGGTTGATGTCACGAAATCCATAGACCTCAACTTTTCCGGCAATAGCACCTTCTCGAGCATTTCCACCGGCTACAAACAAACGATAGATGCTCGCTTCTTTAGAAAGGGTGTGAGCAATCGGTAGAATCCCCTGTACCGGTCGTATTTCACCAGAAAGCGATAGCTCTCCTACCACAATGGTTCGGTCAGAATTAAAATGTGTCTGACCGGTAGCAGCTAAGATTCCCAGAGCGATGGCTAAATCAAAATCACTGCCAGTTTTTCTGAGAGATGCCGGTGCCAGATTAACAGTAACCCGGCGGGCAGGAAAAGTAAAACCACTGTTTTTCAAAGCACTACGGACTCGTTCTCGAGCCTCCTGCACTGCCGTATCAGGAAGACCAACAATGTTAAAGGAAGGCATGCCCGGACCAACGTCGATTTCGGCTTCAACTATAGTCGCATCAATACCAATGGCAGTAGCACTTAAAATTTTCGCTAACAATTCCAATCCTCCTTCTCTGGTTAGAGCCGAACAACATCTTTATAATCATTATTATATTTAATTCAATGATTTTTATTATCTCATAATATTTATTATATAAAAAATAATAGATAATGACTATTATTAAAAAGCCATTTCTCTTCCCGGTCTCTGAATATTCCTGATAACTCCTTCTTTTTCCCTCGTTACAGTTTTTATTTTTTTAATTTAGGAAGCAACCAATAAGATCTTTTTATCTTAAAAAAATTTTAACTTTGGAAAAATAATCATAAATATTTGTTTATTAGTGTGGTCAATTAAAAGTAATAATCAATGGGTTTGAAGACCAAAAATATCACCATTGACCTCATTTAGAATGTAGAATTTTTTCTTTGAATATGATATTAATTACCTATGAATAATTTTCATGATTATTCAATAATATAAAAGTCTTTAATAGGAGGGGGTTTATAATCCCTTCAACCTTTGTAGGTTTACCTAACGCACTAATTTTGGCCTCATTTTCTTTAATAATAGAAAATAATCTTAACTTGTATACCCTTTTTTATACATCACACTCATATCCCTTCCTTTATTATTCCTTGTCCTTATCAACCGTCACATTCGAAAAATCAATAAAGATATAAACCAGTTAAGCCAGGAAATAGTTAAGGCTTCTTCGAAAATGGTTGATAAGCTTGAGAAAGCAGATGTTGAAAAGAAGTAAAATTCTGAGGAGCGTATTGTTCGAAGTGAGTATCTCATCTTTTATGTATATTTCTTAATCAATTTCTAAAGATAACTTTTAAAAAAAGGACACCCTCCCCGCCGCAAAGCGGCACCTCTCCGAGGATGAAAATTGAAATGAGTATTATTCGACTTCTTTCATCTCAAGAATTCGATCGACTCGGAAATGTCTCAGCTCTTTTCTTTTAAAACAATAGGCTTCGAGCCCGAAAAACTTTTTCCCCTGGTAATCGAGTTCGCCCAAATAAAATGGTTCGATTATCCGTTTTGATTTTTCATCGTTGGTTTTGAGATAAATAATTTCCAATTTTTTTTTGGCTTCAATAGCTTCTTGAAGAAAACGCAGCTTTTCTTCTAATGGCATCTTTTCATCAGATAGCTGGTATTGAAAACGGGTGAGGAAATCTGCAACTTTCCAGTCGGCAAAGATGTGTTTTTTCTGAATAGGTTGTTTGAGCACAATACCTGTAAGCGAGGTGCACCGGCTCAAAGCCACATAAACCTGTCCGGGTGAAAAAGCCCCTCTCTCAAGATCCAGAACAATCCGATCAAAAGTCTTCCCCTGGCTTTTATGGATGGTAATCGCCCAAGCCAGCCGCAAAGGAAGCTGGGTGAAAGAACCCAGTGTTTGGGTTTTAATCAATGAATCTCCTTCATCATACTGGTATTCGAAGATCTCCCAGGTGTAAGGTTCTACTTTAACTAGATCTCCATCGGTTAATTCAACAATCACTGAGGATGACTCATTTTCTTTGGCTTGATTACATTGGACAACCTTCCCAACACTTCCATTCACCCAACGACCAAAGGGATCGTTATTTAAAAGCATCACCTGAGCTCCTTCTTTTAAACCAATAATCTCCTCGGTGGGAAAATTCTGAGATTCAAAATTACCTTCGATTAGTGAATCGAAACAATAGAGAGTACCGGAAATTTTTTCCAGTTGTTCCTGATTGATTTTATTTGCCGTACTGTTACGGGTGGTGAGGGATATGCAAAAGTCGTCCGAGCTTGGTTCATAATCCGGATTGAATCTAGTATTAAGAGTATTTAAATGTCCATCGTTAACCGTCCCATTTCGTATGGCATTGAGAATTTCAATGAATTTTTCATCTTTCTGACGAAAAATCTTATCCAGTTCGATTAATGTCAGGGGAAGGTCATTAATGGCTTGAGCTGAGAAAAAATATCCGGTTTTATATTTGTTTTTAAAAATATCCTTTTCACCTCTTTTGATCACCGGAGGAAGCTGATAAAGGTCTCCAATGAAAACCATTTGCTTTCCACCAAAGGGCTTTTCCTTTTTCTTGCAATTAAGCCGTAAAAATCGGTCTACGCAGTCTAAAAGGTCGGCTCTCACCATTGAGATCTCATCAATAATAATTGTGTCAACCTGCTGGTAGATATCAATTAAATCGCTTTGTAGTTTTTCGACTTTATCCAGAGTAATATCCGGTCTAAATCGAAAAAAAGAATGGATCGTTTGTCCTTTAACATTTAAAGCGGCGACACCGGTAGGAGCTAAAACCACCACTTGCTTTGAGGTGTTATTTCGAAATAACTCAAGTAAAGTCGATTTCCCGGTACCGGCTTTTCCAGTAATAAAAAGGTGGGATGAGGAATTTTCTAAAAGATTTAATGCCTTCTCAAATTCCGCAGTAATTTCAATCAACGGATAAGGATGGTTCTCGTTATTTGGTTTTGATTGAAATTGATGCAAATGCATTTTTTTCAAAGTGAACGACTTCTCCAAATTTTAAAATTACCCTGATCTTATCATCAAGATATCTTATTGAAACCGAATCGGTCAAGTTTTAGAATTCTTCTATCTTTAATTTTGGACTAATTTTTTAACTTTTCCTGTTTTTAGACAAGATAATGAGTCAGCAAAAGAAATTTGGCTATCAAAAAAATGCTTTTTTTATCCTTAATCCTTGGTTGGTTTTTTAGGTCTAAGGATTTTATTTAAAATAATAGAAAATGTTGAAAAAAGAATCATTTTTTAAGGTATTTGTTAAAATAGCCGATTTATATAGATAGGTCGTTATTTTCATGTATCTATTCAATCCTTTTTTTTATTTTTTTTAGAACCAAAAATAAAAAAAGAAGGTGTTATTTATGAAAGCAATTGGTTTAAGAAGCGGACTGCTATCTATTGCTTGGATCTTACTCATTTGGTTGGTTTTTATTCCTCCAGTTTTAGGAGCTGAAGTGAATAACCTTCAAGCAGCTATCGATGAGTATATGAATGCAACTGTCAAAACCGGTAGATTTAATGGTTCAATTTTAGTCGCTCAAAAAGGCGAAGTCATGGTTAAAAAAGGATATGGAACGGCGAACTTTGAGTGGCAAATCCCCAATTCATCTGAGACCATCTTTCGTCTGGGTTCGGTAACCAAGCAATTTTGTGCCGCTTGTATCATGCAATTGGAAGAAAAGGGGCTCCTAAGCCTCAACGATCAGCTTCAAAAATATATCCCCGACTATCCTCAGGGCAACATCATAACCATTCACCATTTATTAACTCATACTTCAGGTATTCCGAATTTTACCAATTTTCCCGATTATATATCGACGATGATGATCCCTTCCCCTCCTGAAAAAACCATTGACCGGTTTAAAAATCTTCCGCTTGAATTCCAACCCGGAGAGAAGTTTGCCTATAGTAACTCCAACTATGTCTTACTGGGATTTATTCTTGAAAAAGTTTCTGGTCAGTCATTTGAAAATTATCTCCAGGAAAATATACTCAAGCCTTTACATATGGAGCATACCGGGTACGATCATCCAGAAAAAATACTCCCCAACCGGGCCTCAGGATATGACGCATCATCAGAAGGATTAATCAATACCCCCTACATTGATACCTCCATACCTCATGCAGCGGGAGCAATGTATTCCACTGTTGAAGACATGTATCTTTGGGACCAAGGACTGTATGGAGATACTATATTATCTAAAGCTTCACGCGATAAGATGTTTACTCCTTTTTTGAGTAACTACGGCTATGGTTGGATTATTACTAAGGCTTTTGGCCGGAAGGTGATTGCTCACGACGGTTCTATCAATGGTTTTGCGACCCATATCTCCCGATTTGTTGACGACCAAGTAACAGTTATCGTATTAAGCAATTTCAGCCATGCCCAATCTAGTCTGATTGCCAAAGACCTGTCAGCCATTGTGTTTGGTGAGCCTTATGACATCCCTATTGAAAAATCTTATATCGAATTAGAAGCAGAAATTTTAGATAAATATACCGGAAAATACGAAATTCAGCCGGGATTATTCGCAGAGATTACTCGAAAAGACCAGTTCCTTTTTATTCAAGTGCAAGGTCAACCTATTATTCAACTTTTACCTCAAACCGAAACTCAGTTTTTTATTCAAGAAGTTGACGCTACCCTCACCTTTATTACCAACGAAAAAGGTGAATTCACAGAAGCTGTGTTACATCAAAGTGGAAAAGATATCCCTTTATCAAGAGTGAAATAAAAATGATTGATTAACAAAAAACCTAACCGAGATTAATTTTGTTTAAAAAAACACTGGGATTGATTTATCAAACCAACCACAGAAAATTTAATATTCTGGAGGGATGAAAATTTACTGCGCCGGCTATTATTCCAGGTAGTGAAATGCTATGGTATGCTGATTTTTAGTTCTGGTTATCATAGGGTACTATACAAATACATGAGGTTAATTCTACAAAAAAACAAATTTGATAAATCAGACCCACCCCTATTAATACGTGAAATCCCTCCGTTGGAGGGGAATTTTATAGGAATGCTTTTAATTTTCAATTTTTCTATTCCCCTCTGAAGGGGGGCATAAGGGTCTCATCTTTTTTAATTTGTTGGTTATTTCTTCTCCTATAACTCATCTCAACCTTCTCCTACTCCGAAAAATGTAATAAAATAAGTCAAAGATTTTTCCCACACCTGCTTGGAAGAGAATTTGTATGAGTGAGCAAAAAATATCTGGAGGATATAGCGATGAAAAATAATCTAAGCAAGGTTTTTCTGCTGGCTTTCATTGCCGCACTTTGTATTTTTACTAGTTGTACCTCGTCAGTTCCACAAACTGAGGAAGATAACCTCAAGCTAAAAATCCAGGAATTTGTCGATTATTTAGTTAAATTAGATTATTCCAATGCTCAAGCCTGTTTGATTACCGATGGACCCACCTATTCCCAGCTGGATGCTCTGCATAACAAAGTTAGATTAATTACGGTGAGCGGAGGTTTTTCTAATTGTTTTACCAAGGGGGAAATATACGTCAAAAATATAACCATTACGGGAAATGACGCCCAATTTTCCCATCAACCGGTTAAAATTTATTTTAATTGTATTTCGAGTTCTGATCGAGTTACATTTGAGGATTTAAATCTTACCGCAGCTCAAAAAATTGGGGATGATTGGTTTTTATGGTAGTAAATGGTTTTGGTTGGGCATAGCATAATACACTGCCCTCTACCTATTCACAACATTTTGAAAAGAGTTACAATTAATCAAATCTGTACTGATTAGAAAGCGTTTATATAATATTTAACACTCGGATGAGCATAGTCGTCTCCATTAAAGGTAATAGAAATAACATCGAACCGGTAATTTGTATGGTTGGGATTATATCCCTGAGAAATGAGATAATAAAGAGCAACTTTTCGAATTTTGTCCTGCTTGTATTTAGTTACCGACTCCTCGGGGAAACCTGCGTTTAAGACCGCCCGGCTTTTTACTTCGATGAAGACTAAGGTATTTTTATCCAGAGCAATAATATCGATTTCTCCTATTCGAGATCGAAAATTTCTTTCGATAATTTTCATTTTGCCTTGACGAATAACAATTCGAGAGGCAATTTCTTCACCCATCTGACCAATTCTTTTAGAGGTATTTACCACAAAAACTCCTTCTATGACAATTCGCTATGCCAAGTTGATTTATTTTGTCCCTGTGAAGTTTAGTACCGTATCCCTTATGATGGATAAATCCATACTCAGGATAAAGTTCTTGATATTGTTTTTCCATAAGAGAATCACGAACTACCTTTGCCACAATTGAAGCAGCGGCAACCGAAAAGCTTTTTAGTTCCGCATGCGAGATTGAAATCGAGGGAATATCCAATTCAGGTATCTTCAACCAATCAAAAATAACAAATTCGGGAGTTCTTTTTACCGAGGCTCGCATCAAGGCTTCGCGAAAGGAATAAAGATTGGCGCTTTGTATTCCGAGACAATCAATCATTTTCTCCCCAACGATACTTACCCCGAGGCTAAAAGCAGTTCTGCAAATAAGTTGAAAACAATGGTTTCTCTGGGCAGGACTAAGAAGTTTGGAATCATTTAAACCAGAAGGAATACATCCCGGAGGAAAAATAACACAACACGATACGAGAGGACCAGCCAATGGTCCTCTCCCTGCTTCATCGACTCCACCAACATATTTAAAGCCTTTTACCCAAAGGTCTTTTTCCAACATTTTCAACGCAATATTTGAATTGACCGTGGAGGCCAATAAACCAAAAAAGCACGTCCTAAAATGTTTTTAAATGGAACATACCCCCAAAATCGACTATCATCACTATTATGACTATTATCTCCTAAAACAAAATAGGAATTTTCCGGTATCACTTGTTCTTCTCTTCCATAATTCCCAACGTTAAAATACTCTCGATTAAATTGATCTCCCTGAAGAGGAATACCATCGATATGTACCAAACCGTTTTCTATTCGGACCGTTTCTCCAGGAAGAGCAATTACTCTTTTTATTAAATTCTTCTTCCTATTGGAGGGAAAACGGAAAACAATAATATCACCACGGTGAGGACGGTAAAAGCGATAATAAAATTTCGCTACGAGAACTCTATTACCTGGTATCAGAGTCGGTTTCATTGAACTAGAGGGGATATAGTACCCTTCTACCACAAAATACCGAACAATAAATGCAATCAGGAGTGCCCAAAAAACGGTTTCAACTATTTCCCTCAAGACGTTTATCGAATTACCTCTCGCGTTTTTCCTCAATTCTTGATTCTTTGGCACTTTTCCCACGGAGATAATAAAGTTTTGCTCTCCGCACTTTGCCTCGACGGATTATTTCGATGGTTTCAATACGTGGCGAATAGATTGGGAATACTCTTTCTATTCCTATACCAAAGGACATTTTCCGAACCGTCATGGTTCGGCTGATTCCAGAACCTTTCAGTGCAATAACCAATCCTTCGAAAACCTGAATACGCTCTTTGTCTCCTTCTACGACTTTTAAATGTACTCTTACCGTTTGCCCTGGCTCAACATCAGGAATTTCTTTTATATAAGCTGATTCTACCGAATGTAACAACCTTGCCTTATCCATTATGGACCTCCTCCTGAAAACCCACTGTTCATTCTATCGAAGTGGTGCAATCATTTTCTCAATCGATTTATCGACTAATAAATAAATTTTTCTCAAAAAACCGAATAATACTATACCATGCTGCCTAACGCTTGACAACCGTTACTATTCATGAATCACTTCATCACTCAATTTATCCAGTAAATCCGGACGAACTAACCGGGTTTTTTGAAGTGCTTTCTTTCGCCTCCACTCTTCAATCAAACTATGATTCCCACTGGTTAAAACCTCCGGAACTGCCCTTCCTTCAAAAATCCGAGGTCGAGTATATTGCGGTGGTCCCAATATCCTATCGTAAAAGGAATCAAAATGAATCGATTCTTCATCACCAAGAACCTCGGGAACTAATCGAGTTATTGCTTCGGCAACGATCATTGCCGGCAATTCACCGCCTGATAGAACATAATCACCAACCGATATTTCTTCTCCTTGGCAGAGTTCAATAACCCTTTGATCAATCCCCTGATAGCGTCCACAAACCAGAATAATATGAGGGCAAAGAGAAAGAGCTTCTGCTAAGGACTGGTTAAAAACTCTTCCTTGGGGGCTGGTAATCAAAACTCTCGGTTGGGAATGAGTGACTCCTTTAATAAATTCAACCGCTCGGGAGATCGGTTCCGGTTTGAGCACCATTCCTGGTCCGCCACCATAGGGATAATCGTCAACAGTACGATATCGGTCAGAAGAAAATGCTCTCAAATTATAAGCTTTAATGAATACTAAGCCCCGATCTTGAGCTCTTTTTACAATCGCAGTTTCGGCAAAACAACGAATCAGTTCAGGAAACAAGGTAATGATATCAATCCGTAACTTCATTCCCAAAAACCCTTTGGACAGTCGACGGTTATATATCCCCCCTGAAGGTCAACATGCTTAATATAAACCCGGATAAAAGGGATTAAAAATTCCCTATCGTCTCTATTCACCTGTAAGTAGTCATAGGCTGGCCCTTCAATAACATCGGAGACAACACCAAGGGATTGGCCATTTTCCATTATTTTCAAATCAATCAGCTGATAAACAAAATAAGAATCCGGTGTATCAGTCACGCTTACCTGGGATTTCTCTCTCCAGATTAATTGACCAGATAACGATTCGACTTCAGCTTTGGTACTCAAATCCCTTAACCATAATAGAACAAACCGACCCATGGGTTGAAAGTCCTTAACGACCAGGATACGGTATTGGTCTTGATCTTGAACAAACAAAATAGTTCCAGGAGAAAAACTATTTAATGTTTCCCCAAAGGGAAGGGCTTTTAACCCACCTGCTAATCCATGAGGTTTAATAAATTTACCAACTACAATCTTATTCTTTTCTATTCCAATATCTCAACAACCGCCTTCTTGCCAGTTTTAACACAAGCTGCTTTCACTATAGTCCGAATCGAGCGAGCGATTCTTCCTTGTTTCCCTATGACTTTCCCCATATCTTCGGGGGCAACTCGCACTTCATAAATCACCGATTGTTCACCTTGGACCTCGGAGACTTTAACTTGTTCTGGATTGTCAACTAAAGACTTGACCATGTATTCTACGAGATCCTTCACTCTATACCCGGCCTTTCCGTCTGTTTTAACAAAGTCTTAACCTTGTCAGACATTGTTGCTCCATTGTTAAGCCAGTACTGAATCCGGTCGAAATTGATTGACCAAAGTGGCGGGTTGACTATCGGTGAATAGTTCCCCAATATTTCAATTGGTTTTCCATCTCGTGCTTTTTGTGAATCGATCGCAACTATCCGGTAATAGGGAGCATGCTTACGCCCAATTTTGGTGAGTCTTAATTTCACTGCCATCGTTATTCTCCTTTCTTTTTATATCAAATATTTTCTGCTGGATGAAATCGAAATGAGATGATTAAGTTATCTATGCGTTCCACCCGAACCATCCTTTTCTTTTGGAAAAGGGATTTTTCCCCGTACGGTTCATCTGTTTCCAAAGTTTACGAAAATCTTCAAACTGTTTTAATAAACGGTTAACGTCTTGAATGGTTGTTCCGCTTCCTTGAGCTACTCTTCGCCGCCGGCTGGAATTAATAAGGGATGGATTTATTCTTTCGGCTGGTGTCATTGATTGAATAATAGCCTGAACTCGCTTAATATTTTTCTCTCCATCAATCTGAGAAATTCCACCTCGCAGATTACCAGGTAACATTCCAACAATTTCATCAAAGGAGCCAATTTCTTTTACTCTTTTTAATTCTTCCATAAAATCATTTAAATCCAGTTCTTTCTTTCCGAACTTCTTTTCTATTTTCTCCTTTTCTTCTTCGTCAATCGACCTTTCTATCTTTTCAATGAGGGTAAGAGTATCACCCATCCCCATGATACGACTTGCCATTCTGTCGGGATGAAAAACTTCCAGCTGATCAACTTTTTCGCCCACTCCAGCAAATTTAACCGGCCATCCAGTTTGAGCAACTATGGACAATACGGCTCCACCCCGGGCATCGGTATCGACCTTTGCTAAAATGAGCCCGGTAGGATTGACCCATTCTTTAAAAGATTGAGCAACCTTAACCGCTTCCTGACCGGTAGTCGCATCTAAAACCAGTAAAATTTCTTTCAACGGTATTGTATCAACAACCTCTTTGAGTTCGGCTAAAAGCTCTTCTTCGACATGAAGCCTCCCGGCAGTGTCAATAAAGATCACGTCATAACTTTTTTCCCGTGAATGACGAATAGCATTTTGAATCATTTGTAATGGAGTCAAGGCTTTGGAATCGTCATAAAAATCAATCCCCGAATTGTGACACAGAATCGCTAACTGCTCTTTAGCAGCGGGACGGCGAGTATCAGTTGAAATTGCCAAAGGAAAAAGTCCTTGATTTTTTAAACGAACCGCCAATTTCCCAAGAGTGGTTGTCTTTCCCGATCCTTGGAGTCCAACTAACATAATGAGAACCGGTGTCGCACCACCAGTCTCTAAGGAACTGACATTACCACCTAATACCTTTCGGATTTCATCCCATAAAATCTTAATGACCATTTCCCCTGGTGTAACACTCTCTAATACTTCTCTTCCCACGGCTCGTTCTTTCACTCGAGCGATGAGGTCTTTAACCACTCGGTAATGGACATCGGATTCTAAGAGAACCATTCGTAATTCTTTTAATATTGAATCAACATCTTGTTCGCTCAGTTTTCCTTTGCTTCTTAACTTTTTAAATATTCCAGAAAATTTATTAATTAATTGTTCAAACATGCATTGACTCCAAAACTGGATTTATTTAATTTTGAAAGACAAATAAGATAATAATCGTCACTGCTCCGACTGTCAAGAAACTTCTTCGTCATAAACTATTGCTTTTACAAATTGATCAGAATCAAAAGGTTGAAGATCTTCGATTTTTTCACCTATTCCTAAAAATTTAATCGACAATTCTAATTCTTTTTTTATACGGAAAACGATACCTCCTTTAGCCTGACTATCCCACTTCGAAAGAATAACTCCATTCAGGGGGATAGCCTTACCAATCGATTCGGCTTGAAGAAAGGCATTTTGGCCGGCCATGGCATCAATAACTAGTAAATTTTCAATATTTTCAGGAGAGAAATTCTTTTGGACAATTTTTCCCATTTTTTCTAATTCTGCCAAAAGATTCTTGTTGACATGCGATCGACCAGCCGTATCAATTATCACAAAACCTCGGTTCTTTTTTCGTGCTGCTTCTATTCCATCAAATATAATCGATCCTGGGTCGGCTCCAGGAGAACCTTTAAAAAAGAAACAACCAGCCCTTTCCGCCCAGATTTCCAATTGATCAACTGCCGCAGCACGAAAAGTATCAGCTGCAACCAAGGCGACTTCTTCACCCTGCAGCGAATAGTATCGCGCCAATTTGCCAGCCAAGGTTGTTTTTCCTACGCCGTTAATCCCTGCTAATAGAATTGCTTTCATTGCCCCACTTTGAGCTGATGAAAATAGGCTTGAATCATTTCCATCCAAAATGCTTCCCAATTTCCCATAAAGCCAATCCTGCCAGTTCCCATTTTCTGCCTTTTGTTTTTTTATTTCCTGAAATTCTTCGACCAGCTCCATGGCTAAATTTGGTCCTAAATCGGCTTGCACCAACATTTCTTCCAGGGCTTCCCAATCTTCGTCTTGGAGGGAATCGGCTGACCATAAACGGGAAAATTGCTGTTTTACGCCTTCTTTAATTTTTTCAACACCTTTGAACCACTTATGAAAAAAACCTTTCTTTTCTTCCATGTGATAACTCTCCATTTAGTAAAGATAGCGATTGGTGATAGGTTTAAATTTAAATCATGGTTGGTTAATTTTGAGAAGATAAAAGTGATAAATTTTTCCCTGAAAGAGTAACTACCCTTGAAATCCCCGGTTCATCCATAGTCACTCCAATGATCCGGTCAGACGCTTCCATGATTTCTTCTTGATGGGTTACAATAATGATTTGGCACTCATGAGAAAACTCTTTCATAAGGTCCGCTAACCGGACACTGTTGAAATGGTCAAGGGTCGCATCTACTTCATCAAAAAAACAAAAACGATAACCTCCGGATTTAAATAGAGCGAAAAATAGACAAAGGGCAGTAAGGGCTTTTTCTCCGCTGGACAAAAGCGACAACCTTTGTTTCTTTTTTCCCGGTATTTGGATAACTATTTCCAAATTTTGTTCTTCAATTTCGATCTTTGCTCTGCCACCGTTAAAAACTCGTTGAAAATTTTTCTGAAAGTGGAAATTGACCTCTAATAAAAACTCATTAAACAATTCTTGACACAAGAGTTCGCACTCTATTCGATTCTTTTCAAATCGAGCCATGGCATCCTGAAAAAAAGTCAATTTTTCCTTTAAGTAATTTTGACGTTCTTTTAGATCACGAAGTTGTGAAATAGAACCTCTTCGTATTTCCCAAGTTTTCAAACGGTTCTCTTTTTCGGTTATCATCTGCTCTAAGTGATGAATATCAGTAAAAGAGGGCAAAGGGAGATCGTCGGTCTGCCATTCCTGGTATTCATCTAAGCGAGTGGTATATTCTTGAATTTCAAAATCCCATTTTTCTTTTTGTAAATACAGCTTTTCCCTTTTGTAAGAAAGCGAATCTTGCCGATCCTTCCGCTTCTCTCTTTGCAGTTCAATATCGTTACACCTTTCTCGAATCTCATCCACTGCCGCAAAGGATACTTTTTTTCTATTCAGTTCAAATTGATGTTCTTCATTCAATTTCTTTATTTTAAAAATAATCTCCTTCCAGATATCCAGGGATTGATTGCGGCTGTTCTCAATATTTTGAAGAGAAAAAACCGATTTCTCAATGAGCATCTCGATGGTGGTGAGTTCTCCCTGTAACTTATCTTCGGTTGATCGGAGCTTTTCCCTCTCAAATCGTTGGTTGTGAATTTCTCTTAATTCATCTTCCAATTGATTGACTTCGTTATCTATGTCTTCTTTTTCCCATCCTAACCGATCCAGTTTCTCGCCAAGGATTTCTTTTTCGCTCAAGAAAGATTGCTTTTTTAAATTAATGAGTTCAATTTTTTCAATTTTCTTCTTTTTTTCCTTTTGCAAGTCGTCATATCGAAGCTGTAAAACTTGCAACTCTCCTTCTATTTTGGTTAACTCTTTTTCCAGTTGATTTTCTTTGACAAGATAACCTGAAATATCTTTTTCTCCTTCTTGTATTCTTTTTTGAAGGGCGGCTCCCCTTTTTTGCCAACTTCGATAAAAGCGAACTCCACTCTGATTGGTTATAAGTTTCCTTGGAAATATCAACACTCCATCTCTACGATAAACAATATTTCCATCGGAGCTGATCATATTTACCTGTGGAACTTCCCGGTTTTTCAATGCATCGATGATTTGTTTCTTGGTGAAAATTTTCCAATAATTCGATGGTGGCAAAATATCCAAATAGACAAAACCCTGACCAGTCTTTGGTGAAGAGTCGTTCAAATTCAGATTCCCTTCAGTTCTTAGAATAGCAGTATAATCTTTAAAAAGCCAATTGAATGCATAAACTACTTTCCCCGGCCAACCCTTTTGAATGAGATTTTGGGACAGGTCGGCTATTCTTTGGTCGATTTTTTCCTCTGGTTCATATTCACGGAGACCATTTCGAATTTTAACCAACAAGGCTTTCTTCCTGTCTAGCTTCTCTTTGAGCTGCTCTCTCTTTTTGATAAATTTTCGGCTTTCTTCCTGAAGGGTTGACAGCTGTATTTGTAAACTCTCGATTTGCTGAACTAGCTCGGTTGATGAAAAATCGAGAGAACTTTGTTCCCGATCGATAGATGCTAATTCTTCAGTAAGATATTCAATTGAAGTTTCAAGTCGAGACCATTCCTGTTTGAGTTGGTTAATTTGTTCATTATAAGAATCCTTACGAATTCTAAATTCTGAAACTTTTTTCTGGAATTCTTTTTCTTTTTCTTCTAACTCATCTAAGGTCTCGTGATATAAAGGATTATTGCGGAGATCTTCAACATTCTTCCGTAGAAGGGCTAATTTTGGTTCTAACTCATTTAAGGCTTCTCGATTTAATAACTTATTTTTTTCTCTTTGTCGTGCTTCAGTGAGATGAAAATAAATCTGTTGTTCAAGGGAGCGTAGTTCTTCTCGAAGGCTTTCTAATCGCTCCAGGATCTGTGATTTTAGTTTTTCCTTTTCTTGAAGTAATTCCTGTTGTTTATTGAATAAAAGATCCAGGCCTACTCCTTCTTCCCCCAAATGTTTTAACTCTTTTTCAACTTCTTCTTTTTCACTCTCTAATCCTTTTATCTTTTTTAACCGCTGCTGAATAAGGAGATTAAAATATTCTTTACGAAGTGCAATAAACAACTTTTCCTCAGAAAGATATTTTTCTTCCTGCCGAGCATGTTCGGAAACTTTTTCAATCTGAAGATTGAGTTCATTCTCCCGTTCTTTTAAGCGGGATACCTTCTCACCAATTCGCGTTAAAGAAGATTTAACCGATGCGAGTTTTTCTTTGACAGCATAAGTACCGCTGGCCATTTCAAAGAGGGAAAATTTATCACTGGGACGGAATTCAAACAAACTCTGAAGTTTGGTGTTATCAACCACTGCTACACCAATGCTATCAACCAAAAAACCCAACTTCCGCAGTTCTTCTTTTAAATCTTTTAAACGAAGGCGATTTTGATTTAAAAAATACTCTGATTCTCCCGATGCAAAGATTCGCCTTCCAATAGAATAGGGAGGCTCTTCGCTGTCTGACCATTGGGTTTCAATAAAAGCCATTCCTAGCGGTTTTGCTCCGGCTGCTCCGTGAAAGATAACCTCTTTCCCCTGGGAAACTCGAATTTCTCGAAAATTATCTCCCAACACCCAACGGAGAGCATCAATGACATTACTTTTTCCTGAACCATTTGGGCCAACAATGACGTTTAAACCGGGATGAAACTCAATCGTAATCGGATGAGCAAATGATTTAAAACCCTGAACATTTAAATGAGTTAAAAACATGGATTATCACGAAAGCCATATTTCTCTTCGATGATTTTTTCCCAGGCTTTACGGGCGGCCTCCTGTTCGGCCTTTTTTTTATTGGTACCCTCACCAATGGCTATTTCCTTCTCATTAATCAAAACAGCAATTCGATAGATTTTTCGATCCAATGATTCTTCTATTACTTGATAAGCTGGGAGAGTCTCATGTTCCTTAAGTGACCAGGTTTGTAAGAGGCTTTTATAATTAACCGAAAGAAAAACCAATTCAAGACCGCCTTCAGAAGAAAAAATAGTATCTAATACCTTCTTTGTCGTATCAAAGGATTTTGAATCCAAATATACAGCACCAACCAATGCTTCCAATGCGCTGGAAATAATCGAATTTTTTTCCCTTCCCCGACCCCTCTCTTCTCCTTTCCCAAGAAGAATAAACCGTTCCAGATGTATATTTCGAGCTACCTGAGCCAAGCTTTCTTCGCTCGCCCATTTAGCCTTCATTGCTGAAAGCCAGCTCCGTGGTTTTTCATATTGAGAAAAAAGGTAGTCGGCAATATAAAAACCGACTACCGCATCACCTAACCACTCAAACTTATCATTACAATGCCCTTCTTTCCCTTCCAACGCCGACTTATGTAATAAGGCGGTTTTTAAAAGAGAACGATTTTCAAAATGGTATCCAATTCGATGTTCAAGTTCGATGAGTTCGGCTTCATTAAAAGGCATTGTCGGTTTCTTAATTAGCTTAATTTTGATTCAATATATTCGATTGCTTCTTGTACTGAGGTAATTTTTTCGGCATCTTCATCAGGAATTTCTATATCAAATTCTTCTTCAAATGCCATAATGAGCTCAACGATATCAAGAGAATCAGCGCCCAGGTCATCAATAAAGGAAGCATCTGGTGCAACGTCTTCTTCTTCAATACCAAGCTGATCAACAATTATTTCTTTGACTTTGGAATAAACATCCATTTCCTGCACCTCCAACCATTCAATTAGTTTTAATACATCACCATACCACCGTTAATATGAAGCGTTTGACCGGTAATATAAGCAGCGGCTTGTGATGAAAGAAAGGCAACGGCCTCAGCTATTTCTTCTGGTTGTCCCAATCGCCCAACCGGTATTTGATTGATCCACCCTTCCTTAATTGCTTCAGGCAAGTTACGGGTCATATCAGTATCAAAAAAACCGGGTGCAATTGCATTAACGGTGATTCCACGGGATGCAACTTCTCGGGCAAGAGATTTGGTAAAACCAATGATAGCTGCTTTGGCAGATGAGTAATTTACCTGTCCGGCATTTCCAACTACTCCCACCACTGAAGAAATATTAATGATCCGACCATACCTCCTTTTTACCATGGACTTCAAAACACTTTTGGTGCAATGATATGTTCCTTGAAGACAAACATTGAGCACTAAGTGCCAATCTTCATCTTTCATCCTTAAAAGGGCCGCATCTCTGGTTAATCCAGCATTATTCACCAAGATATCAACTTGGCCCCATCTTTCTAAAACATCCAGTACCATTTTATCAATTTGTTCTTTGTTGGTTACATCAACCCGATAGGAAAAGGCACCAATGCCGTCGGCTTGTAAATGTTCTATCGCTTGCGTTAGCTCCGACTCGGATAAAACATCACATATAACAGGAGTTGCTCCATAAAGACCTAATATTCTTGCCGTTGCGAAACCAATTCCTCTACCAGCTCCGGTGATTATAGCAATTTGGTTTTTTAAGTCAACCATTTTATGACGCCTCTTTCATCCATTCATTTAAAGCTGTTACTGATTGAAGCGCACGGGTCTCAACCTGATCGTATTCCCGCTTGAACAACTTCGATAACACATTTCCCGGTCCAATTTCAACAAATTTCCGATAACCATCTTGGTAGAGTCGATCCATTATTTCTTTCCATCTAACTGGAGAAACCATTTGTTGATTTAGTAATTCTCGTATTTTTTCTGGATCATTGGCATAATCGGCTGTAACATTACTTAAAAACTTTAACCGAGGTCGAGATATGGAAATTTGAGACAAAATAGCTTGAAATTCACGAGCTGCTTCTCTCATAAAAGAAGAATGAAAGGGAGCACTAACCCGTAATTCAATAATTTTTTTAGCCCCTCGCGATTTGGCTTTTTCCATTATCAAAGGAACTAAGGTTTTTTCCAAGGAAAAAACTACTTGCTCCGAGGAATTATAATTGGCTATCTCAAACTTGCCGTTGTGGGAGAGTTCCTGTATCAGTGGCTCTAACTGTTGGTCAGGAAGGCCAATAACCGCTACCATCGTTCCATTCCCTGCCGGAACTGCATCCTGCATAATTTCTCCTCTTTTTCTTACCAAATAAACCGCATCGGAAAAATTGATCGAACCGGCGGCAATCAATGCCGAATACTCACCTAAACTATGGCCCGCTACAGCAACCGGTATAAATGAATTCGTTGAACTCATTACCTGATAAATGAGTGCGCTCAGGGTTAAAAGCGCCGGTTGAGTATTATAGGTCAGGTTCAACTCCTCCTCGGGACCATCTAAAGAAAGCTTGAGGAGGTCAACCCCGGTTTTTTCCTGAGCAATATTAAAAAAACCTCTGGTTTGCTGGGGATAGTGATCTAAAAAATCTTGCACCATACCCACTCGTTGCGATCCTTGTCCAGGAAAAAGAAATACCCATTCATCCATTGAATACTTACTCCTTTTTAAAAAGGGCGAGTCGAGTAAGGGTATTTTGAAATTCTATAAGCATAGTTTGGATAATTTCAGAAACAGGTTTAATATCCTGAATCAATCCCGAAATTTGACCAGCCATTACCGAACCCTCTTCAACATCGCCTTCACAGACGGCTCGCCGCAAACTTCCTGAACCTAAAGCTTCTATTTCTTCTCGGCTTGCTCGAAGTGTTTCTAATTCTTCAAACTTTCTGGTCAATTTATTTTTTAAACAACGAACTGGATGACCGGTGCTCATTCCGGTCATTATGGTCGATCGTTCTTGCGAATTGACTATTGCTTCTTTGTAATAAGGATGAATATTACATTCATTCGAACAGACAAAACGGGTTCCAACCTGTACTCCTTCTGCTCCCAGGGCAAATGCTGCTGCCATCCCACGGCCATCACCAATACCTCCTGCCGCAATGACTGGGATATCAAGCGCATCAACCATTTGCGGTACGAGACACATGGTGGTTATCTCTCCGATATGACCTCCCGATTCCATTCCTTCGGCAATAATAGCCTGAATACCATGACGGACCAGCCTTTTCGCTAATTGAACCGATGCAACAACTGGGATGGTTACAATCCCTCTTTTGGAAAAATCATCAATTAAGCGAGATGGGTTCCCGGCGCCGGTGGTTACGATTGGGACTCGTTCTTCTTTAACAACTTCGATTTGTTCATTGATATAGGGAGAAAGAAGCATGAGGTTCACTCCGAATGGTTTTTCAGTTTTGATTCGAACCTGGTGGATGTTCTCCCTAAGCTCATCCGCATCCATTCCACCAGCTCCAATAAACCCCAGCCCACCTGCATTGGAAACTGCTGCTACCAGGGGAGCTGTTGAAACCCAAGCCATACCCCCTTGCAGAATGGGATAATCTATTCCTAATAGTTTGGTGACACGAGTCTCCATTCTATCTCTCCTTCGTTTCAGTCCAGCTATAATAATCAGTATCCCTTATCTTTTTAGATGTGAAATGGTATTAATAGAATATTTTCCTTAAAACCTCCCACTACGAGGTCATGGCTCATATATCTAATAATAAAGTCGTTTACCTGAACGGCGCTATTCCACATAAGGATCTCATCTGACACCGCAGGTGTCATCCTGAGCCCTCGTTCCTCTTTTTTTCCTCTCTCCTGGTGGGAGAGGAAAAAAGTGAGGGAGAAGGAGTTTAAAGATTTCCGGGTTTTCATTCTCATCTCATGCAAATTGGTAGTATGCGTACCTATTTTCAATACCATCGATTCCCACAGCCGGGTTTGAGTCCCTTCTTTTATATATCATTATCTGCCTTTTAAAGCAATGTTTCCAAATGGGGAACAGCATACCTTTTATTCCTTTTATTGGATATAGTTAAGATGTGATAAACCATCACGAATTCTTTCTGCCATTTTTTGCTCGACTAAATCTTTCGCCCGGAAAATAGCACTGGTGAGATCTCGAGCCTGTGATTTTCCGTGACAAACCATACAGATGCCTTCTACTCCTAACAGGGGAGCACCACCAATTTCGCTTCGATCAAATCTTTTCCACACTTCTTTCAGTCTTTTTCGGAGCTGCTCATCGGTTATGTGTAAAAATAACATATTATTAATAAACTCAAGAAGACCTTCTCCAAATTTTAACAAGGCATTTCCAGTAAAACCATCACAGACAACGACGTCTGCTTTCCCATCGACAATGTCCTGGCCTTCAACGTTTCCAATAAATTCAAAATTTAGAAAATCACAGCGATTTTTAAAATATTGATAAGCACTCTTTACTAGCTCGTTTCCTTTTCCTTCTTCTTCTCCGATTGTCAAAAGCCCTACTCGGGGACGTTCGATATTTAAAGCCGCTTTGGCATACTCTGCTCCCATAACACCAAAATGGAGGAGCTGCTTAGGCTTACAATCAACATTGGCTCCAACATCAAGCAAAACCGTGCTCGATTTTACATTCGGTATCAAAGTAGCAATCGCTGGACGCTCAATATCAGCAATTCTTTGCAGACCAAACCAAGCAGCGGCCATTAAAGCTCCACTATTCCCAGCCGATATGAAAGCATCGATTTTTTTCTGAGCTAAGAGCTGTACTCCACGAACAATCGTCGATTGAGGTTTTTTTCGAATAGCCTCAGCTGGATGCTCTTTCATTTCAATGACTTGGGGTGTGTCTTCAATCGGAAAGCGGTCTTCTTCCATATTTAATTCGATATAGAGAGGAGATAATTTCTGCTTCGAGCCAATAACGACTAACTCCAAATCATCTAAAACCGCATTTTTAATACCCTTCAATATTTCTACCGGGGCATAATCTCCTCCCCATGCGTCAACGGCAATTTTCATACTTTTCTCCGGTTATTCTTTAGATTTTATAACCTGCTTCCCATTATAATATCCACATGCTGGACAAACCCGGTGCGAAAGACGAAAAGCGTGACAATGGGAACATTCAATCAAATTTGGAGCCTTTACAACCCAATGAGTTCTTCTTTTATCACGATTAGATCGTGAAGTTTTATTGGTAAGATTTGCCATGTATATATCCTCCCTTAAAAGTGTATCTTTTGAATTCAGGTAATCGTTTTATCTTAAAATCAACCACATATAATTAGTAATCTATTCTATCCTGAAAATATCCTAATGCTTAAAAATTCCGTCATCCTGTGGCCTCGTATTCAGAAGCCGTGAGGATCTTATCTGATGCCACAGGTGTCATCCTGAGCGGTGCTTTCCCGCGTGGGGATCTCATCTGACGCCATAGGCGTCATCCTGAGGCTTCGTTTTTTGAAGCCGTGAGGATCTCATCTTTTTCTTTTTAACACAAAAAAGTGATCAAGAATGAAATCTTCAAGTCTTTCTGAAAAGAATCACCAGATGGTCGTTATGATCATCAATCGCTGTTACTTTTATTCGACTCACGTCTCACTGATTCCAATTAATGAGATTGCCACGTCGTCCAACCAAAGAACGGTTGGCCTCCTCGCAATGACGGTTTTTGATAAATATTTTCATCGTCATAAACTGCTAGGCAGCATGAAAGTCTATCCTGAAAATCCACGGGCATGATAAACCAAGCCCCTACCAAAGAATATAAAATTGTAGGGGCACAATGTATTATGCCCATTCTTTAATTAATGTAGCAACCTGCCATGGCATGTCGAATCTTGGTTTTCATCCTCATCTGATGCTGAGTGCAACACCAGGCTTACCCTGTTATATTAAAAAATGAAAACTCATTATAATAGAATACCCTTCCAATAATCAAGAGCTACCAACCATTGGAAAAACATTCAATTTAAATAAGGGTAGGTTTTGATTGCCACATAGTATAAAATACTTTATTCTATATTGCAAACTATGGGAAATGGTTGTGATACTGATTTTCTTAAACTTTCTTTTCAAGTTTAATTTTCTTTAAAGCTGCCAGGCGTGGATCGATATTATTTTTTTTGCAATCACAATGATTTTGATTGAGATTTATTCCACAGATTGGACATAATCCCTGACATCCCTCAGAACAAATCGGCTTCATAGGAAAATGAACTAATAAAGCTTCGATAACTCCCCCTTCTATATCAATTACAGCATCCTCTTCATGATAGTAATACATATCATCAGCACTTTTGGCTTCTGCTTCAAAATCCGATGCTCGTGTAATCCGGTCAAGATTACGAAATTCAAGCTTAAGAGGAGCTTCCACTTTGTAGATAAAAGGCTCAAGACATCGAGAGCAAGGAAGGATTAAAGCTGTTTTAATTTGCCCTTCCAGCAACAACCCCGAATCGCAATTAGTTACTATTAAATCTACCTGAACCGGCTGAGCAAAGGGGGTTTTTTCGTTACCAAAAGAAAGCGGTGGAAAAGTTTTTCTGAGACTTTCTTTGCTTGTCCATCCCACCTCTTTCTTTACATCGCCAATATAAACTTTCATTCTTATCTCTCCAAATCATGAACAAACTGATAGGTATCCAGGGCAATCATTAACTCCTCATTGGTTGGGATAACCATTAATTTAACCTTGGATTGATCGGAGTTGATGAAAGCCTCTTTTCTCTTTACCGTATTTTTATCATTATCAATAGATATCCCTAAAGGTTCAAGACCCTCACAAATGGTTTTTCTTATATAAGACGAGTTTTCTCCTATGCCGGCTGTGAAAACTATTCCATCCAAATCTCCAAGAATAGCATAATAGGCTCCAATATATTTTTTGGCTCGATAGGCTATGATATCGAGCGTCAGTTGGGCACGATGATTGGTTGGAGCTGCAGCTTCAATATCACGAGTATCACTTGACAATCCCGATATTCCAACTACACCACTCTTCTTATTTAAAATCTGATCCATTTCCTTCGTCGAAAGGTTCTCTTTCTCCATCAAATAGAGAAGGATGTAAGGATCCAAATCTCCAGTTCGGGTTCCCATAACTAAACCTTCCAAAGGGGTAAAACCCATCGAAGTATCAATTGATTTCCCATTTTTAATGGCGGTAAAACTAACCCCGCTGCCCATATGACAGGTTATCAAACGGAGTTCGGAAAGATCTTTGCCCATCATCTTAGCTGCCCTTCCTGCCACATATCGGTGCGAGGTACCATGAAAACCGTAACGACGGATGCCATATTTCTCATAATATTCATAGGGAATGGCATAGATATAAGCAAATTCAGGTATCGTTCCATGAAAAGCCGTATCAAATACTGCTATCTGTGGAGCTTTTGGCATAAGCGCTTGACAGGCTTCAATACCAGAAATATTTGGTGGGTTATGGAGGGGCGCTAACTCTGAACAGGCTCGAATGGTTTTCAGAACTTCATTATCAATAAGAATTGAAGCAGTAAACTTTTCTCCCCCATGGACAACCCGATGACCAACGGCATCAATTTCTGATGGGTCTTTGATAACCCCAATTTCTGGATCGGTCATCACCTCGATAATCCATTCCAATGCAATACGGTGATTAGGAACCTCCCTCTCTTTGGAATAGGACACTTGATGGTTGGTTTTATATTCAAGGCGAGAACCAGGAATGCCAATTCTCTCTACTAAGCCTTTGGCAATAACTTGATTATCGGTATTATCATTCATGCTGAGCAATTCATATTTAACCGTCGAACTTCCACAATTTACCACCAAAATATTCAATTTCCATCATCCCTTTTCTTCGAATTATTTTCCTTCAAATTTATTCCAAAGATGAATTTTAATTAATAACTGTCTTTCCCCTTGCATAATTGAAAAACCTTCTTTGAAAAAAATCACCTAAAATTGTGTTTGTAAAACAGTTACGGCAATTTGATCAACGATGTCTTGAGCTTTGCATCCCCGTGACAAGTCATTAACCGGTTTTGCCAATCCTTGCAATATTGGTCCAATGGCAGTTGCTCGAGCCAAACGCTCGGTTAATTTATAACAAATATTTCCAGCATTGAGATCGGGAAAAATGAGAACATTCGCTTTTCCTGCCACCTTGCTTCCAGGAGCTTTCTTCTCGGCCACCGAGGAAACCAAAGCAGCATCTCCTTGAAGCTCACCATCGATAAGCAATTCTGGTTTTAAAGAATGAGCAATTGCTGTCGCTTCGATAACCTTATCAACTAATTCATGCCGGGCACTTCCTTTAGTAGAAAAAGAAAGCATAGCAACTATTGGTTCAACATCTAAGAGCTGAGTTGCAGTACGGGCAGTAGTGATGGCAATATGGGCGAGTTCTTCCGAGTCAGGGTTGGGATTGAATCCCGAATCAGCGTAAAGAAATACTCCGTTTGATCCATAAAGACAATCAGGAACAACCATTAGGAAACAGCTTGACGCCAATTTAACACCAGGAGCTGTTTTAATAATCTGCAAAGCCGGGCGGATCACATCAGGGCTGGAAAGTGCTGCTCCTGATACAATCCCATCGATGCGATCATGGTACAGCATCATACAAGCATAATACATACTGCTATCCAGCCATTGCTCAGCCTGCTCTGGGGTAAGACCCTTTCCCTTACGCAATTCATAAAGTGATCGAACATATTCAGCCCTTTGTTGGTCTTTTTTATGATCGATTATTTCAACTCCAGTAAGAGAAATTCCCAAACTTTTGGTTTTTTGCTCGATAATGGCTGGATCGCCGATCAACTGAATAGCAGCGACTTGATCTCGGGTTGCAATCTCAGCCGCTTGAAGAACTCTTTCGTCGTCATATTCGGGAAGCGCTACGGTTTTTTTAAGACTTTTCGCACGGTTACGGATTTCTTCCAAAACATTCATTCCATTCTTATCTCCCTTCTCAATCCCCCATTGGGTTTATTATTTTTAATCACTGAACAAAAACATCAACTCTTTATCAATAGAATAAAGGGCAAGCCTTTTAGTTTATCATAAAAGCTCAGATTCTCTAAGGTTCTAATAAAACAACCTGCCCTAAGCTTGGAATTTCTTTCTTAGTTTTTTTTCCACACCCTCGGGGACTAATCCTCGAATACATCCCCCAAACTGGGCTATTTCTTTAACAACAGTTGAGTTTAAATAGGAATACTCAGTACTAGTGGGGAGAAGAAAAGTTTCTATCTCTGGGCATATCTTTCGATTGGTAATAGCAATTTGAGTTTCATATTCATAATCAGATATTGCTCTCAAACCGCGCAGAATGATACGGCAATTTTTTTGACGAGCAAATTGCACCAGAAGGCCTTGAAAAACCTCAACCGTTACATTGTTTAGGTCTTTTATAGCTTCCACCATCATTGCTTCTCGTTCTTCCACAGTAAACAAAGGCTTTTTGTTAGGATTTTTTAAAAGACCCACGATCAAACCATCAAATATTTTACTTCCACGAATGATAATATCAAGGTGTCCATTGGTCACCGGATCAAAACTACCAGGATAAATCGCTATCAATATACCTCTTCCTTCCTTTAAGTATCCTAATTTTCCTCAACCTAATGGCAGCTCCTCCTATTTATTCAAAGCTACCAAACAATAACGCACTATCGCCGTAAGCTCGGCGAATAATTACCCGATAAAAAGGGCATTCGAGCGAAGGGTTGGATTTTTTTGAAAAACGGATAACAATTAAACTGTTTTTTACTAACTCAAATAAATTATACATTTTTTCCAATACTTCAACAGGATTAATTGGAAAGGGAGGGTCAAGAAAGACGATTTCTGGCGGTTCGACTCTGGAAACCCAGCGTTTTAAGTCGAAATAATCCGCTAATAGAACTTGGGATTGCTCTTGAAAACCACATAGCTTAACATTCCTTCCAATCACGGTGGTCATTTTTATATCCTTTTCGACAAAAAAAACCTTGCCAGCTCCTCGACTTAACGCTTCCAGACCTATCGCTCCTGATCCAGCAAATATATCCCATATGATAGATTTTTCCAACGATAACGGCATTAAATCAAACAAGGTTTTTCGAAGAAATGCCTGCATCGGACGAGTCTTTTGATTCTGAGGCCCGATAATTTTTCGATTTCTTATCGAACCTCCGGTTATATACAAGTATCCCATGGTAGACCTTCCTGTTTGAATAAATACTTGATGAATTAACAAAAAAACCGATAATATAAATTGATTAAAATTTCAAGACTGTGTATACCAAACCCTGGTAAAAAATATTTTAAAACTGGGGGCGCCCAACTCAACTACAATAACATCTCCTCTTAGGCTTCGATCATTAGTTCTTCCGGTAAAAATTGGAAAAACCGTCTTTCAATTTCCTTCTTGAGGATTTGATTTTCCGGTTTCTGCAGTCGGGGATCATTCTGGAGAATCAAATCAGCTTCTTGATGGGCTTTTTCCAAAATTTTCCAATCCCGAAAAGGATCGGCTAAATGAAATTCCAAAACTCCCGACTGCCTTACCCCATAAAATTCTCCCGGTCCTCTCATTTTGAGGTCCTCTTCGGCAATTTGAAATCCATCATCGGTATTGACCATGATTTCCATTCTTTTTTGGATATCTTGATTCTTCCCCTGGTATAGCAAAACACACCAACCAGCTTGATCTCCTCGACCAATTCTCCCCCGCAATTGATGAAGCTGTGCCAAACCAAAGCGCTCGGCATTTTCAATGACCATCACATTGGCATTGGGCACATCGATCCCCACTTCAATCACCGAGGTTGCTACCAAGACTTGAATTTCTCCCCGAGAAAATCGACCCATAATATCATCCTTCTCTTTTGAAGGAAGTTTTCCATGTATCAACTCAATCTGAGAGTGGGAAAACCATTTCTTTTGGAGCTGTTCATAAACTTCATATACGTTGCTTAATTCAAGATCACTTTCCTCAATTGCCGGACAAACTACAAAAGCTTGTTGTCCCTTCTCCAAAAAGGAACCTACTCGTTGAAAGGCTTGTTTTTGTTCTTTCATAGAAAAAGCAACTGTTTCAACCGGTTTTCTCCCGATTGGTTTTCCATCAAGAACCGAAACATCCAGGTCCCCGTAAAGAGTTAAGGCTAAGGTTCGGGGTATGGGAGTTGCCGACATCACCAAAAGGTGAGGAACAACGGCTTTTTCTTTTAATCGGGAACGTTGTTTTACCCCAAAACGATGCTGCTCATCGACAATGACTAATCCCAATCGATTAAACTGAACATAATCTTCCAGCAGGGCATGAGTCCCAATAACGAAATGTACCCTGCCTTCTCCGATTTTCTCTATTATTTCACTTTTTTCCTTACTTTGACCACCGGTTATTAAACTAACTTCAATACCAAACTCTTTTAATATTTGACTCCACCGCTGATAATGCTGATCGGCGAGGATTTCGGTTGGGGCCATCATAGCAACCTGCTGTCCGGCTTTTATAATATATAGAGCATTAATGATGGCGACCAAGGTTTTTCCCGAACCAACATCTCCCTGGAGCAACCGATTCATTATTTTCCCACTGGTCAGGTCATTTTCTATTTGTTTTAATACTTTTTTCTGAGCTAACGTCAATTCAAAAGGAAGTTGTCGAATAAAACGGTTGATGAATGTGAAGTCGGGAACAATGGGTTGAACCTGTAATGCCTGAATTTGATGCCTTCTAACTTTTAGACTTAAAGCAAAAAGAAGAAATTCTTCAAAAATAAGCGTAACCTGCGACCGAGAACGATGCTTATTCAGTTCAGTAATTGAGGATCGGCTCGGATGGTGAAGTTCTAAAATTGCCCCAGGCTTCCTTAGGAGACTATATTTTTCTTGAATAGGTTTAGGAATAGTATCTTGAAAAGCGGCTAAGGATGTTTTAAGTGCTATATCGATAAGAGAACGTAATTTTTTGGCGTTGAGTCCATCGGTTAAACCATAAACCGGCAGGATGGATTCATATTGAATATCTTCGGAATCGATTATTTCATACTCAAAGCGACTGGTTTCTTTCTTTCCATAAGCTGTTTGAAAAAAACCGGTGATGAGCACTTTTTTCCCCGGCGTGAGAATTCGAGCCAAAAAATCACGATTAAAACAAACTAAAGAAATTTGCCCGGTTTGGTCTTGAATCACTACTTTCAACAATCGTCCTCTCCGGGTAGATATCCGATCGTGTCGAACCACTTTCCCCAATACTGTTTGTAATCCTGAACCTTCCGCTTTAGCAATGGGGATAATCTGCCCTCGATCTTGGTAATGACGAGGAAAATAAAGAATGAGGTCTTCTCGGGTATAAATATTTAAACGGTTGAGCTGTTTTTCAACAACTGGTCCAACTCCTTTTATGGTTCGAACCGAAAGCTGGAAATCGACCGGTTTTATAGGCGATGAAGGTTGAGAGGCAGAAGGTTGCGGTTGGTGTCCATCTATAATGCAGGTTTCCAAGTTTTTCAGAAAAATGCTCCTGGCTGGTTTTGACATTTGGGGATACCTATTTACACTTAAGAATATTTCCTCAGGAACTGGAATTGATAGGCTTTGGATCATTTTTTTTACATATTGATTAAATCCCCCGAACACGGTTTGATTATCCAGTCGTTGAGATTCTTGTTCAATGATTTTTTTTAGTCGATCTCTATCCTTCTCCATTTTAAAAACACCCGAGGGTATTGTAACCTGATATGAGAACCAAGACAACGGAAAGATTTTTATCCCTTGGTAAGAATGAGTTGAATTTACTATTTCCTTTGTGCTATATTACTCGTCGAAACTTGAAAAATGACGAGAAAGGTTGGATTCAAAATGGCAATCTGTGAAGTTTGTGGAAAAAAACCGGTTTTTGGAAACAAGATCAGCCACTCCCACCGGGTTACAAGAAAAATGTGGAGACCAAATATTCAGAAAGTCCGAGTACGGCTTAATGGTCATTCGGCAAAAATGAACATTTGTACTTCTTGTCTGAAGGCTGGTAAAATAAAAAAAGCGTAAGAAAACTTACGCTTTTTTTATTTTCAAAAAATCAGAAATCTCCTCTAAACCGCTATTAAAACCTCTTGATTTTGTCAGAGATCTCACGTACTTTTTGGGTAATTTTGTTCTCATCGGAAAACACCAGTGAACCAGCAGCAATAACCGATGCCCCACAAGATGCTAAGTATTCAATATTGTTTTCATGGATACCACCATCAATTTCAATTAAGGTATTCAAACCTCGCGATTTAATTTTCTTCCTCAATTGAATAATTTTCTGGTCCATACCTGGTATGATTTTTTGTCCTCCAAAACCCGGGTTAACGGTCATCAACAACACCAGATATAATTTTGGGAGAATCTGGTCAAGCATATGCACTGGTGTGCCAGGAGCAACAGCCAATGAAGCCTTGGCACCAGCCTTCTGAATAAGATTGATTAAGAAATCAAAATCGGGGACAACTTCCAGATGAAAGCTAATATTGTCAGCACCAGCATTAATAAAATCAAGGTAACAATCCTGGGGGTTTTGGATCATGAGATGGACATCCAGAAAAGCTTTCGGCAGTATTTTCCGAACTGCATCGACGATTAAGGTCCCAAAGGTAATGTTGGGAACAAAATGCCCATCCATGACATCAATATGAATCATCTCTACTCCGCCCTCTTGAGCCATGAGGAGTTGATCTTTTAGTCGAGAAAAATCACAAGATAAAATTGAAGGGGCTAATATTGCCATAAACACCACCTATTCAAGCATTTTATAATTCTTTTTCCCAATAATAATAACCGTTTAAATAAATCAGGACTTTCCCCTTCCCCTTGGTTCGGGATAAAATTTCCACTGTTTCTCCACCTTGATGTTGCTCTTCGTAAACCACCCGTTCTCCCAATTCATCATTCACTACAATCCTCACAGTAATTGGAACTCTGGCATCGGGTAAAGCAAATCGAAGGCTTAAATCTTGTAAATCTTGAATAGCCTGCACGACCTGAAAATTTATTGCCTGGCCGACAGAAGCTTCCTGGCCGGATTCTGGCATTTGGCCAATAATAATACCGGGATTTCTTTCCGGCATGGCCACTTCTTCAATTTGACCAACCGATAAATCCATTTCTGCCAAAAGCCGCCTGGCTTCTTCAACTTTTAAACCAATTAAATCAGGAACCAATATTTTTGCTGGTGGAGTTGCAGCTATCGCTGCCGTACCGCCTTTGCTGATTAAAAGACTGACTTGACTACCTAAAGGAAGAGTGCTCTCGGCAGGTGGGTCCTGTGATATAACCATTCCTTTTAATACATCTTCATGAGTCACTTCCACCACTCGACCCAGTTGATATCCGTTCGTCTCTAACAGATTTTGGGCTTCATTTAAACTTAAATCCCGGACATCCGGCACTCTACTCATCTTGACTTCTTGGGCTGCAGTTGGAGCGACAACTGCTCCCCCAGCTTGGGCTTGTCCAGTTTGTCCGCTCACGACAACTCTGATTTTTCTTCCTCGTTTGGCATCAGCTCCCGGCAGTGGATCTTGTTCCAATACCTGGTTTGCCATCCTGTCAGACCGGCTTTCTACTCGGGCTACTTCTACTTGCAAACCCATTTTTGATGCCAAATTCACTGCACTAACCAAGTCTTGGTTACGGAAATCCGGCACTGATAATGATGTCGCATTGACAGAATACTGCAAGAGCATTAATCCAAAAAAACCGCTGAGAACCACTCCCAAGCCAAAGGCAATTACCGTTAGGAGTATTCGTAAAAAAAGGTTCGGTGTTTTTACCCTTTTTGCAGTCACAGTTTCCTCCAAGCCTTCCCAAAAAACCCATCGGAATTAAAATAATGAGGCCATATCCTATATGATTTATCATCGGTTAATAAGATAGTTGATTGCAATTCAGGTTGCAACTGGCTATCTCCAGGCAAATTCACTTCCCATTCCTCTGGTTTAAGTTTTTCAAAGGCTCCAACTACTCCCTCGGTTTCTTCCGGAGTCATGGTACAAACACAATATAATATAATACCATTTTTTTTAATTAATGCAGAGGCTTGGCATAAAAGTTGAAACTGCTTTTCAGCGAGAGATTGATTATCAGACTTATTTCTTAAAATTCCAATTTCGGGGTTCCTTCGCAGTGTTCCCCAACCGGAACAGGGAGCATCAACAAAAACTCGATCGGAACTAAATAATTCTTGAGGAAGGGGCTGGGTTGCGTCAGCTGCAAGGGTTTGGATAATATCAATTCCTTGACGATGAGCGAGAACTTCAAGAGTTTTTAATTTTTCCGGATGGACGTCTACTGCATGTATACAACCCTGATTTTTCATAATCTGGGCCATCATTAAAGTTTTCCCACCCGAACCACAACCAATATCAACAATCTTCTCACCTGGCTTTGGGGCAAAAAGATGTACCATGATCTGAGAACTGAAATCATGGATAGAAAAATATCCTTTTTGGTATTCATCGGTTTCAACTAATTGAGAATAATCCAATTGAGTATTTAGAGCATTGGGGAGCATGGGCAGTGAATTTACGACAATAGAATATTTTTTTGATAAGGTTTCAATCAATTTTTGAGAATTGGTTTTCAATGAATTCACTCGAAGATAAAGAACTGGCGGAAGAACCAAGGATTTTTTAAGTTGGTTCATTTCACCCCTGGTTAAGTAAATCCTCCAATATTCTTCCAACCATTGGGGAAGAACCATACCCCAGTGTTCGGCTTGTTTACACCAACGGATTCTTTCCGCCGCAGCTTTACGTGAGATGGCATTGACCAGTTTAATCCAGGGATGAGAATGAGTAAGACGAGCTAATTCAACAGTCTCCGACACCACGGCATAATCGGGAATGCGAGTATCTACTGCCAGTTGAAAAAGTCCTAAATACAATATAATTTGAACCTTTTTGGGAAGACTTTTAGGTTTTTGAAGATAAGTTGAGGCGATTTCTTGAAGCTGAGGATAAAATTTTACAATTCCTCGAACTAAATGAACTAAAAAGGAACGATCGGGAATTGAAAGATCGCCAGTTTTTATTGATGCTGAATATTCTTTATCTAAAAAAACTTGTTCCCCACGAAAAAGTCGATTCAAAATACGAAAAGCTTCTAAACGAACATTCACTTTTATGAATATAATTCCTTTCAATTCTTTTTTTAAATTATTTAGTTTAATTCTCCTGCTACAATTTCAATTGGTGAAGATAGAAAATACTGCCCCCTTTCGCCTTAATCTCACCCATCAGGGACAAAAAAACTAAAGGCAGAGAGGGGAGTTGAAATCGTTCCAGCTCTTTTGACTTACCACACACGGTATCCTCACCGGTCAATGCTTTTGCTTTTTAATCCCGGCTTTGACGAAGAAGAATTAAACGCAATAATTGTAAGGCAGCCATGGCGGTTGCAGCAACATAGGTTAACGCTGCAGCATTGAGCATTTTTTTAATATCCGGCTGCTCATCCACGGCAACTATACCAGAATTGGTTAGGGCTGCATAAGCTCGACGGCTGGCATCGTATTCTACTGGGAGAGTAACCACTTGGAATAAAACCGCCAAGCTAAAGAAGATAATTCCAATATCCATAAGAAATCGAAAAGAAAAGATTAACCCTATAAAAAAGAGCGGAAAGGCGGCTTGCGAACCGATACTGGCCACTGGAACCAAAATGGAACGCAAGGCAAAAGCCCCGTATTTCTCGCGCTTTTGTAATGCATGCCCAACCTCGTGCGCAGCAATGCTATAATCTGCTATTGAACCACCCCTAGCCACACCGGTAGAAAGCCGGAGTATTTCCCGAGATGGATCATAGTGATCGGTTAGCTGCCCTGGGGTTTCTTCAACCCGGAGGGAAAGATTATTTTGTTGAATTAGCTGTTGGGCAACTTCAAATCCACTCAAACCAGCCCGAGAACGTTTTTGTGAAAGAGTTGCATAAGTGCTTTTCACTTTTGATTGGGCATAAAAAGCCAGGATGAGTGCTGGTATCAATAAAATAAATGTGTAATCAAAAGGATAAAACATCTTCCGTACACCTCCTACTGAAATAGATCTCCAGGTTGAATACGGTATCCACAGCAAAACTCCTGTCCGGTTTGAACTTTTCTATTTTCTGGATGTAATACTTCTATCGCCAATATTCCCTTACCAGTTCCCACCAATAATCCAACCTTAGGTTCATAGCCAATGATTTGTCCGGCTTTCACTTTTTCCTTTTGTTTATAGACGTGAGCTTTAATGACTTTTAGGCGTTTTTGATGAAAATATCCAAAAGCTCCTGGACAGGGAGCAAAGGCTTTGACTTGGCGAACGATTTCTTCAGCTGAACGATTCCATTTGATTTGATAAAGATCTTTCGGAATTTTTCCTGCATAGCTCGCTTGCTCATTCGATTGCGGAATCGGTTTGATCTTTCCTTCAATCCAGGCAGGCAAAACCTCCACTAACAATTCTCCACCGATTTTACCTAATTTATTTTCTAAAGTAATACTATTTTCTGAATCTTCAATCATCACTTCACGGGTTGCTAAAACTGGCCCGGTATCGATTCCTTCGTCCATCAACATGATGCTGACACCGGTCTTTTTTTCACCGTTCAAAATTACCCAGCGGATTGGATCAGCACCACGATAACGAGGAAGCAGCGAAGCATGCACGTTTATACACCCGAAAGGAGCAATTTCTAATAGCGATGAACGTAAGATTTGTCCGTAGGCAGCCACGATCATAATGTCGGGAGCAATTTTATTAATTTCATCTAAAAAATCTTTCCGATTCACTTTATCTGGTTGTAAAACTTTGAACCCATGATCTTGGGACCAAACTTTAACCGGTGGAGCGGTTAATTTTCTTCCTCTTCCACACTCACGGTCGGGTTGGGTAATAACAGCTGCAATATTATACTGGGCATCGACAAGAGCGCTCAACACTCCAATCGATAAGGGAGTTGTTCCTAAAAAAACTACTTTTATCATTCATGATCACCATTTGTATTTATTCTTGATAATTTATTAGCCAATACCAAACGACGAGTTGGGCTCAAACGGTCAATAAAGAGAATACCATTGAGATGATCAATTTCATGCTGGATGATCCGTGCCAATAAGCCATCAGCAAAAAAATCCAGTTGCCTTCCTTGAACATCTTGGGTAGTAACTTGAATTTTCTGGAACCGGTTGACCTTTGAAAATATTCCAGGAACACTCAAACACCCTTCTTCTCCAATTTCTTTTTCTGGATCGACTTCTTTCCACTCGGGATTAATGAAAGCCATGTCTTGGTTAGTATTTGGATTCGTTAAAACAACCAAGCGCTGCAGAATTCCCACTTGATTGGCAGCTAATCCCAAGCCAGAGTTTTTATGCAGAGTTTCGAACATATCCTGTATGATTTTTTTGACTTTGCCATCAATATTTTGAACTGGTTCAGCTTTTTGCCTCAAAATTTGGCTTCCATATTTCTCAATATTCAGATCCGCCATTGATATCACCTTTTTTTCTTATATTTCAAACCAACAATACCATAATTTATTAATCTAATTCTAAAACACTAAACCTGGATTCAAAACCAGGTTTTCACCCTCATCCCAACCTTCTCCCATCAAGAGAGAAGGAGCAAATTAACCTATGAAGAAAGGAGTTAACCAAACTACTCAATCTTTACCATCGGTTGTCATAAATTGGCACAAAGTCTTATCGGGGGTCATCCTTTACCCAACCAGGAAGAGTATTATAAACTTTAAAATCAACTTCAACACCAGTGCTTTTTCTGGCTTGAACCACAGCTGTCACTTTATTATAAAGGGTGCTCAAAACCGATGGTTCAAACTTTATCACCAATTGATCACTCCATCCTGATTTCTTGAGGTAACTATCTCCAGGAAAAGGACCATCAACTATAAACTGATCAACCTTTAATTCGTTTTTTACTTTATTTAAAACCATTTCACGATTTAACTTATTCCTTGAACGAGCTATCACCTGAAGAAGCCCCTGGCTGGGAGGATATCCATATTTTTTTCTTTTTTCCAATTCTTGTTTATAAAATTCTGCAGGCGGAAGGAAAAATGGGTCAATATATTTTTGATATTGTTTAGAAGTTTCGATAAGAACTCTGTTCTTCGGTGGTTTTGCTGCTCCCAAAAAATAGAGAGCTCGCTGGATATTTTGATAAAATTTTTCCCGTACTTGAAATTCAGGCAAAAATAACCAATCTTCAAAGGAATGAATGATAAAAAGAGTCGAGTGAGCTAAAAGTTCTTCATGTAAAGCTGCTGAGGTTCCAACAATAATCAACGGTTCCTCGCCCTTTACATCCAGCTCGCTTCTTTCTTGATCAGAAGCGATTTTTACTATGGGTACTCCTGAGAAGATCCTTTTTAAAAATTGATAAACTTTCTCAATACCATCACCCCAAGTTTTCATCCAGGGCCCATGACATTCCGGACAAAAGCTTTCAGGGATAACTTTTTTCCCACACCGAGGGCAGCGAAGAATCCTCTCTTTCCGGTAAAATCTCAAGGCTACATCACAATCGGAACAGGAATAATAAAAACCACAATCGGAACAACCCAAAGCAACCGAATATCCTGTTTTTTGAACCCAGATAATGCTATTTTGCCGGTTGGTTATATTTTGAGCAATGGCTTTTTGTACCAATTGTGGGAGAATAGTCTTTTTCTGTTCATAGGTTACTAGCTCCAGCTTCTGTTCTTTGGTAAATTGTTTTACTTGTCCTTTTTGGGTTTCAAAATATCCTTCCTGCAATCCAAAATAAAGGGTTAGATCGGGTATGGTTCCAATAATATGCAGATCCCCACCAGTAATACTAACTTTCTCAATTAACGAATGAAAAGAATGATAATGCGGTTGCTGATCAGAGTAATGACCAAAGTCGTCGGGATCAAACAAGACCTGAACACCAATTTGATGAATTGGTAAAAATTGAGCCAAACGAGTGCCCAACAAAACGTCAAAATAGCCTTCTCTTACCATTTGATAGGCAAGCATTCTTTTTCGGGCTGTTAATCTTCCATCGAAAGAAAGAAAACGAGCCAAGGGATAATTAGTTTTTAAATTTTCCATAAAATAATCTAAAATCTTTGGACCGGGAAACAAAATGAAGATCTTTAAGCCTCGATCGAAGCTATCTTTGATTAGATCTCCCAAGAGATTCAAACTCTCGGCTATAGTTCCCCTTTGCCACCATTTTTTATTCCATTTTTGCGGGGGAAGGCTATATTGATTTTTCTTATAGTCTTCTTCAACAACCTTGATCCGATTCTTTTTTATCAATTGATTGATTTTTTGAGTAGTGAGTCCCAATAAATCTTTAAAAATAAATAAATTCACTCCTTGGGAAATGGGATCAACACCATGCTTTTTCAAATCAAGAAAATATTCGTCATCTTCATTTATTAAAAATATTCGCTGACTGGTCCATTTCTCCCACGACAATTGATACTTGGGAACAAAGAGAGCCAGTGCCTCTCCAAGACTGGAAAAGGTTTGATTTGAAATTCTTTTGGCAAATTCCATCTGCCAATCCGCTAAGGGTTCAAGCGGAAGACAGGAAAGCAGGCTTTTTAATTCGTATTCTTTATCATTTTGAACTGAATCAAACGACCAAACGCATCCAAAACGGCGTGATCCATGAAATTCAACTTCAACAATGGTTCCAATCTGAATTTTATCGCTCATCTCTTGAGGAATACGATAGCTAAACACTTTGTAGACTGGAAGCGGAAGAGCAACCGATACCGAATTCATTTTCATGTAAAATAAAGAGAAACCAGGTAGTTCACAATCGTTTCAGCCAATTCCATTTTATCCATTAAAGGAATATCAATCAATGCACCATTCTTATTGAGAAGCCAAGCTTTATTTTTATTCACTTCGAAACCACTTTCTCCTGGTAAAATACGATTGGCAATCATCACATCACAATTCTTTTGCTGTAATTTTCGACGAGCTTCCGAGACAATATCTCCATCTTCAGCACAGAATCCGACTAATAATTGAGCTGCTTTCTTTTGGCCTAGTTCGGAAAGAATATCAGGATTTTGAGTTAAACTTAGAGCAATTTCACTTTTACCCTGCTTTTTTATCTTTATTGGAGAGGTAATTGAAGGTCGATAATCAGCAACCGCAGCGGTCATGATACAAATATCCATTTTATCAAATTGTTTGAGAGTCGCAGTTTCTAAGTCCTGGGTTGAAACGATTGGAAGGTAATCAACTCCGGATGGAATTCTCACCGACATTGGACCACCAATCAAAGTTACCTCGGCTCCATGGGCTCGAGCAGCAGCCGCCAGCGAACAGCCCATCAGGCCACTGGAAGAATTGGTTAGATAACGGATGGGATCAATATATTCCCGAGTTGGTCCGGCAGTAATCAATGCTCTTTTCCCTTGTAGAGATCGATAAGAACTAAGGAAGTAGTAAAGGTTTTCTATAAACTCCTCTTGATCGGGAAGACGCCCCGCCCCGGTTTCACCGCAAGCTAAAGATCCGGAAGAGGGATTCATGACCCGTACCCCGATCGCAATGAGTTTTTTTAAATTTTCTTGCACGATTGGGTTACCCCACATGTCAACATTCATAGCCGGAACTAAAATGATTTTCTTCGGATCAACCAAAAAACAGCTGCTTAACAGGTCATCACCAATTCCCCCGGCCATTTTGCCGATGATATTCGCAGTTGCTGGTGCAACTACCAAATAATCATATTCTCTCATTAAATGAATATGGAGAATTTTTTCGCCGGATTCAAATAGACTGGAATAAACCGGCCTACGGGTTAATGCGTTGAAGGTATTTTCTCCTACAAATTTCTTGGCTGCCTCAGTCATAATGACTTGGATATCCGATCCTGCTTGAACCAGATGGCTGATAAAACCAGCTACTTTATAGGCAGAAATTCCACCAGTAATTCCAAAAAGAATTTTTTTATTCTTCCAAAACAACGGTGGATAATAAATATTCATGCCGTTTCCTTAGACCACTTAATTTTATCCTCAGCAACCTCTTTTAAAGCAATAAAAAGTGGTTTGGCTGGTTGTTGATTTTCAATCAAAGGTTTGGCACCTTGATTAAGTTGTTTGGAACGCTTAGCCACCAGGGTGGTTAAATAATAACGGTTCCCAGTTTTCTTGATCAATTCATCAATGGACAGCATAATTTCACTCCAATCTATCTATTTTATCCTGAAAAAAAACGGGCTTGATAAATCAAGCTTCTACAAATAATATAAAAATGTAAGGGCGTTGCTCCAGGTCATGATAAACATAAGTAAGAAAAAATGTCATTCTGATAAAAGTTCTTGTGTCTCATCATCTCCATAACGAATACGACAACGCTCGGCAATAATAACTGAATGGAATTTATGAACGGTTTCTTTAAGAACATTATTAATTATCAAATAATCATAATCCTGAATCGATTTCATTTCAATCAAAGCATTCATCATCCTCAGATAAATAACATCTTCTCGATCAGTTTTACGATTACGAAGACGTTCTCCAAGAGTTTCTAAGGATGGTGGAGCAATAAAAACAAAAATTCCCTGAGGGTAATTTCTTTTTACTTGGAGAGCTCCCTGTACGTCAATTTCTAATATGACATCAAATCCTCTCTGCAACCACTCCTCCATTTTTAAACGAGGTGTTCCATAAAAGTTACCATGAACCTTGGCCCATTCAATAAACAGATGGTTCTCTTTCATGTGCTGAAAGGTTTCATCATCGACAAAATAGTAATCAATTGCCTCTCGTTCTCCTTCTCGTCTTAAGCGGGTTGTGTAAGAAATAGAATATTTCAGACCTTCACACTGTTCCATTACCGCCTTTCTTACGGTACTTTTTCCAGCACCAGATGGTCCAGAAAGAACAAAAAGAAGGCCGGGCATAACTATCTTTTACTCCACATTCTGAATTTGCTCTCTCATTTTTTCTAATACCGTTTTTAAATCAATAATTAAAGAAGATATTTCAACATTTGAAGTCTTAGAACCAATTGTATTCACTTCACGATTCATTTCTTGCAATACAAATTCAAGTTCACGTCCTATTGAATCTTGACGGGAAAGAATATCATCAAACCGACAAATATGAGCTTTCAAACGGATAATTTCTTCGTGAATATCACTTCGATCAACATAGAATACTATTTCCTGTGCTAATAAGTTTTCGTTTACCGGAACTGAGGGAATGATTTCTTTTAATCTCTGATTAAGCTTTTCCCGATAGTACTCCGGGATATTCTTTGATTTCTCTTCAACCATTGATATCAATTCTCGAAATTTTTCCATTTGCTGTATAAGGTCATGCTGCAACTTTTCTCCTTCTCGTAACCGATACTGTAGAAAAGCTTCCACTGCTTCTTTAAATATTGGGAAAAACCGCTGATATTCATCAAGCCAGCGGTGATCGTCTTCTTTAAGTTTGATAATTTCCGGAACTTGCATTAAATCCCGCAGGTCGGCTTCATAAGGAATGTTCAATTCGCTGCTCAATTTATGAAGAGCTTTTAAATAGGCTTTAGCTAAAAGCGTATTGGCTTCAACCGAAAATGCTTCTTCACTGGGCTCAAAGTTAAGCTTTAACTCAACCTTTCCTCGAGATACCCGTTCTTTAAGATAAGATATTAAATTTTCTTCCCAAACACATAATTCACGGGGAAGCCGTAAATTAATATCTGAAAAGCGATGGTTAAAGCTTTTGATGGATATTCGATAAAATCCAATCGTACCCTCACCTTCAGCATGCCCAAATCCTGTCATACTTTTCATTTTTTCACCTTTCTTAAATCTTTTTAGATATATCACCAAGTTCCCCGCTATTATCACCTTATGGGAACGTGATTTAATTATTGGATAAAACGATTTTTAAACACTCTCTCCGCAGCAATGTGACATCTTTCCAAAGAAGAAAATTATTTTACCCATGGTCTCCTTTACTTTTTAATACTGATGACTGAACATAATATTTCAATCTTTAATTTGAGCCGTATTCACTGGGAATGAAAACAAAGCTTGCAATTATACAACTGGAATAATATTATTTAATATTATTGATCGTGTCAACAAAATCAGGACTCCGAATCGATGAGAATACTGGAAGGAATTCCTTTACGCTTTCAAATTGAAACCGTTTCCCCCCTTGTGGAAGGAGCTCGGGTACAAAAAATTACCCTTACTGAAAACCGAGAAACTTGTTTAGAGATTCGCTCTCGAAACCAACCGGGTTTTTTAGTCCTATCCACTCATCCCGAAATTTGTTTCTTTTACCATTCTCAGCAAAAACCGATTATGAAAAAAATCAAAGAATCAGCCTGGGTGCAGATTCTCAATAAATATTTGGTTGGAGCTAAAATAATCGGATTCGAACAAATGGGATGGGACCGGGTAATCCGTTTAACCTTTCAGAACCAAAAAATTTGGGAAGAAAAAAACCTCTTTTATCTTTATTGTGAGCTAACCGGACGAAACGCTAATTGTATTTTAACGACCGCCGACAACCCTTCTTATATACTCGGTTGTCAAAAAATAGTTGGTCCTCAACAGAACCGTTTCCGCACCATTGTCGTTGGAAAACCGTATCAGCTTCCCCCGCTTAAAATAAATGCCATAGATCCACTCCTCTTGGTTCAGGAAAAAGCCGAATTTCCAATTCCAAAGCAAGATGATGATTTACCAAAATGGCTTTTAAAAAATATTGATGGTGTTGGACCTTTCTTGGCAACGATAATAGCTGAGTGTTTAGTCAACAGCAGATTCAATGCTGGTAATCTTCAATTGCTCTTAAGCACCTGTCTTCAAAATATCTTTCGACCACTTTTTAATCAAAATTTGGTTTTTTCCGTCTATATCTCTCCGCAGGATAATTTTCCCTTAGGAATATTTTGGTTGTCAACACAGCATTATGCTCAGCTTCCTCACCATGATTTCCCCAACCTCAATGAAGCAGTAAAATACTTCGCTCAAACCTACTGGAGTTTACAGGCTTTTCTCAGTCAAAAAAACAAAAAGAAAAGTTTTATCGAAAAAGAACTTTTGTTCATTAAAGAAGAATTATTGAAAGTTGGTCAATCTCTGGTTAGCGAGGATCAGCTGGTTGAGCTATTAACCCGGGGAAACCTTTTGAAACTTTATCCGCAATTAAATATTATTAAAAAACAACCCAAAGGATTTTTGGTAGCCAACCTTCTCACTGGAAATTCAGGAGAAGTTTTTATCGAGATTGACCCTCTTCTTTCCATTAATCAAAACATGCAGCTCTATTTTCGAAAATATCGAAAATCAAAAACTCGCAATCAAATACTAAAAAAGAAAAAAGAAGAGCTGGAATTCCGTAAAAAAATCCTTGAAAAGGAACTCATAAACCTTGACCAAGCCCCGCTCCACCAAGAGCAAGATGACAATAATTCAACCCAATCAGGATTTTTTGAACCGGGTATTATAAAATTCCTTACTCCATCGAAAAATTTAATTTTGGTTGGAAAAAATGAAAAAGCCAATCATTTATTAGTTACCCGTTTTTCATCCCGAGACGATTATTGGCTTCACGTAAGAGATTTTCCTGGTTCGCATGTTTTACTGAGAATATCCAACCAGCCCGAGAGGCTTACTGAAGACCTTTTCCTGGCCGCTCAAATTGCTGGGTATTACTCTTCTCTTCGGAATGAAACTTCGGTAATTGTTATGTATACACCTATTAAAAACGTAAAAACACTTCCTCATGCCGGTTTAGGGAAAATGATCTTCCGCAACGAAAAAAATTTAACCGTAATTCCTGCTATTCCCGATAACCTTCATAGAATTTGAAATTTTATTTATGGCTTCTTGAAAATCACTGGGTAAGGCAGCGGCAAAAAACATTTTTGTCTTGGTAACTGGATGGGAAAAGGCTATGAGAAAAGCATGTAAAGCTTGACGTTTCATTATCTCACCGGAACGATTACTTCCATAGGACTTATCCCCTACAATCGGATACCCTTGAGAACTTAAATGGACTCGAATCTGATGAGTTCGTCCGGTCCGAGGTTTGACCAACAAAAGAGAATATGAATCACCAATCCACAGAGGCTCTATCTCAGTCAGTGCTGGTTTTCCACCACTTGACGAAATCTTCATCAAACAGGGCACCCGTGGATTTCTCCGAATGGCTAAATCAACCTGCTTAACCCCCTTCCACTGTCCTTCGATTAAAGCTAAGTAAAATTTCTCGATCGTTCGGTTTTTAAACATTTGGATCAGTTCGAGATAGGCACGATCGGTCTTGGCAATCACCAAAACACCCGAGGTATCCCGGTCCAAGCGATGAACAATTCCCGGACGAAGCGGAGCTCCATAACGAGACAGTTCAATCCCATGAAAAAGCAAACTATTGATCAGGGTATCTTTTTGGAAAGGACGAACTGGATGAACGATTATTCCGGCTCTTTTATTTATCACCACAATATGATCATCTTGATAAATGATATCTAAGGGTAGATTTTGAGGCTCTAAGGTGTGTCGTGCATCGACTGGCCAGGTGATTTCAAGAATATCGCCAGGGCGGACTTCACTACTCGGTTTATATATAACTTCCTGGTTCTTTTTTATCAAACCTTGTTTTATAAGCTTTGAAAATGCCGATCGGGAAAAATCTGGGAAATTTCTATGCAGCCAGACATCAATCCGGCAAAACTCATTATCATACACCTTGATTTTTTGTTTCTTCAATTGCTGAACCCTGAATCCAGATTTGAATAAAAACCAAAACTAAACCAGCAATAATTGCTAAGTCGGCGATATTGAAAGTCGCCCAGAATGATGGCTCAAAAAAGTCGAGTACATATCCCCAACGTAAACGATCGATGAGATTTCCCCAAGCTCCGGACAAAAACAAACCAGCTCCTAAAAAAAACCACCATTTCCAGTTGCCAAGAAATCGGAGCATGAAATAAATAAAAGCAATGCTTATCGCTATGGTAATAATTAAATGAGCAGGTGGATTTAAAAGACGAATT
>MWBQ01000046.1 GCA_002069605.1 Candidatus Atribacteria bacterium ADurb.Bin276 | reverse complement strand
GAAAACGGTTATGCTCAGATCATGACCATCCCGCCGAATGTGGCCTATCAGGATCTATTATTAGAACTCGAAACCAAAACCAGAGAAGAAAATAGAGGCTTATGGGCTTTAAATGAAGCAAAAGCAAACCAGGAAAAACCGCAATTTCCATATATCGGTAATAAAAACAGTAAGAAATTCCATCACTATTTCTGTGGTTCAGTTGGTAATATGAAAGAAAAGAACAAAGTGTTTTTCTTATCCAGAGAAGATGCAATCGAAGCAGGATATATTCCGTGTAAGAGGTGTAAGCCATGAAGAAAAAAATTGGGGATATACAGTTGTAAGTGTTTTAATAAAGAAAGGGATTAAATGTAAGATCATCTAATTTTGACATGTTTAAATTGTAAAAAGGAACTAAGGCTAAATCAGAAACTATGTCCATTTTGTGGTTTTATTGGGAGACATGGAGAATTAAACCTTTAAATAACTATTTGCATAAGTGACATGGCTAAATTTAAAGGAAAAGATAAAATGGTTTCTTGAAAAAAGAAATTACAATTGAGGACACAATATCTAAAAACTCAAAAAGAACTGTAAAAAAATATCGAAAAATGGAGAATGGAAAAACGTACCTGATGAAAATACAACATATCCTGCAAAACTTAGACCCAATAAAAATATAAATAATAAACAGAATTAATGCAAAAAAGCAAAATAAAACCGCTGTTATCTATACCTTTCTTTACTAAAAGATAGATTAACAATTACAAATGGGGATAACTGGTATTCTAACAATTACTAAGGAGGGGAAATAATGCTTAAAAAGAAAGTTCGAAAGGTGTTACACATAGTTCAGAATAAGAAAGATAAGGATAAACCTTGGAAGATTAAATCAGAAAATCAAAAAGAGTCGTTTGGATCATTCAGAACGCAAAAACAAGCGATAGTTGAGGCAAAAAAAATTGCTTACAAACAAGAACCAAGTCAAGTAAAACTTCACGGAAGAAATGGGAAGATTCGAGCTGAATGGACATATAAGGGTGATCCATATCCACCGGAAGGATAATCAGTAAATGTTTGATGAATTATGTTTATTAATTGACAATATAACGTTTGTGTTATATTATCTTGGGTACCACTAATGGAAATAGTCTGTTTTCCCTCTGATATTGATCCAGATGGCAAATTATATGTTGATGAAAAATTAGAAAAATATAAAAGAGATTATCTAACATATATACTGCAATTTAAAGACGCTGAAAGGAAACTTAGAAGAGATATTGACAGGGAACAATTTGATATTTATGTCAGAACAGAACATATAACGTACATAGATGGAGAATTATGGGAATTTAGATTTCCAAAACAATCAAAACGTGGAGTTCTAAGAGTATATTTTGCCTTTTCCACAATTAAAAATGACAAAATTATTTTATTTGATTGTGAGGTAAAAACCAAAAAACAATCGAACACCAAGACTGCAATGAAAAGGTTGCGTATATATAGAAAATGGGAGAAGGAGGTTAAGAATCATGAAGGAAAAAAACCTAAAGGAAGTATTTGATGATTTAGAAAAAGATCCAGAAATTGCCCGCCAGTTTGAATATTTTGGTGCTTTAACTCGCTTGGTTTTGGAAGTGGAAGAAGAAAGGCTTTATAAAAATATTTCTCAAGAAGAACTAGCGAATCGAATGGGAACCAAACAAGAAGCAATATCACGTTTTGAAAGTTTAAGACATAAGCCAGGATATGATTTTCTTGCCAGATTATCCAAAGCGCTGGGTGGTCGTTTATCAATAACAACAAATGGAGATTATGCATTTGTGGTCCCCAATAAATATAGATCTATTATTGACAAATGTGCAAGGGAAAAAGGAGAAGAAGCAGAAGATTTTATTGAAGATTTATTTTTAAAAGTTATTAAAGACTTACAGCCCCCAGAGATACAACAAAAACAAAAGAAATTTTATAACAAACCAATAAAAGAAAATTTAACCATCAATAATAACGATAAAGAAAATGCTTTTAAAATAACAAGTGATTTCGTAACGGAATTTGCAGCATGAACAAGGAAACTTTTCAGCAATTTAAAATTATCTTAGATAATGTTGAACTTGAGGATATAAACATATCAAAAATAGCTTATAAAATAGAAAAAATGCCAGAAAGTGGTGATATAGCTATAGGTTTAGGCAAAAAAATATCTGAACCAGAAATTAATCAAAATAAAATGTTTGGATATGTTTCTTTTAGCATATCAATTGAACAGAATAAAGAAAAAATAATGAGTTTTCAGGTTGGTTATAAATTAACATTCAATATTCTTTCACTTGAAATACTAAACAAATCTTTTGAAAATGCAGAAGCAAAAAAGATGTTTATAGAATATCAATTACCTAAATTTGCATGGCCTTTTTTAAGAGAGGATTTCCATACAGCTTGTACCAAAGTTGGTATGAGACCAATAACATTAAAAATGATGAAATAAATCATAAAAAAACCTTTATCATCTGCACCCCACGCAGTAATGATAAGCAAGTTGAAAAAAGTTTATAAATCCCATCTCAATAAGAAACTAACTAGTTTTTATCAAAAACAGCTTTATAGTTATCAGGAAATATATAGATGATAGATTATTAGGATTCACTGCGAAAAACCGCCTCAATTTTATGGATATGATCGCTAATATTGAATTGAAATTGTGAATGTCTATCAAAAAGTGAGTCAATCTGCTCTTTAAAAAGTGATCCACTCAAATCAATAAAGGGAATCCATTTTTAAAATTCATTCTAAACAAAACAATAAATATTAGATTCACATGCCACTTAATATCACCAGATTAAGATGAAAATACTTATTTAGGAATCGATCTTCCCCCTTTTGGAAAAAGAGGATTTAAAAACTCGGAAAATATCATATCCCTCTTTATTTTCCTTTCGTCAAAGGGAAAATAAAAGATAAAGAAATTAAAAGATGAGATCCTCATGCGGGAATGTACCGCTCAGGATGCGTATGCTATTTTAAAAAATCTTTGGTAGGAGTTTGATTTATCAAGTCCGGAGATAGATTTTTGGAATAAGAAATAAATATTTTGTCTGAGTGATTAGAAACAACATTTTGGATAAGATTTATCCCCAAGAAGAAATATAAAAAGAGAAATTAAAAATTATCGAGGAATTAAAAGCCTGATAATATATAGAAAAAACAATCATTTAGGCTTTAATAAGGGAAGTTTATTTAAAAGAGAAGGACACAATTGAGCATTGTTATAAAAAGCCGTGTAGTAACGTTGGTGCCGGGAGCGGGATTTGAACCCGCACGGGTTTACCCATACGCCCCTCAAACGTACGTGTCTGCCAAGTTCCACCATCCCGGCATGCGTGAGAAATTATAGCAAGGAATAAGACCTCCGTCAACGGAAAGGAATAAAAATTCGTATAGTTGTTCCTCTATCACTTTCCGATTGAACGGCTATCCGCCCTCCTCCCCGACGGACAGCTTCCTTGACCAAATAGAGACCTATCCCTTGGCTCTTCCCACCATTATAGGAAGAATATCCCAGAGGTTTAAAAATCAAATCTTTCATTTCTTCAGGAATTCCAGGACCATTGTCGGCGACTTCAAAAACCATCGATTCGTGTTGAACATGAAGAAGGACCGACACAAAGCCATGAGGCCGGTTAAAACGAATGGCATTGGAAATCAAGTTGGAAGCTACAATATACAAATCTCCTTGGGAAAAACTCAACTCCCGGTTTCTATACTCTTCAATATCCTCGAACTTAGTTTGAATCTTAATTTTCCGATCCTCAACTTCGGCTTGCCAAGATCGAAGGACTTGTTGAATCATATCCATGAAGTCTTGAATTTTAATTGGAATATTGGTTTCATTGAGCCGAGGTAAATGTCGAAGCTGAGCAGTTGTTTTTTCTAAACGCTCAATTTGAAAATCAATTTTTTGACAGATCTTCAGTAATTCAGGTTCTTGAATTTCTTCCAATAATAACTGCGTGTATCCTTTCAAGACTGTTAAGGGCGTTTTCATCTCGTGCCAAATGGCATGAGTTAGATATTTTTTTTCTTTCTCCTCCGCTTCCCGGGTTTCAAGGTCGGTTAGAATAAAAAAACAATGAGAATCTCCAGCAATTCTTTGAATTTTAATTTGCATGGTTCCTATCTCAACAGTCTGAGAATCTTCAGTCATTTTTGTTAAGAGCGAACCGAAAACCGGAAAATCATGGATTGATATTTCCCTTCCCTCATGGTTCGTTAATCCGGTGTAACGAGCAAATGTGGAGCTATATTGTAAGATATCACGGTGATAATCCCAATAGGCTATAGCCAGAGACAATTGATCAAAAACCTGAAGATTGGTTTTTATCAATTGTACTAACTGATTTTGTAGTCGTTGCCGTTCCTGAATCAAATCCAAAGTTAGGTCTTGGTAATTTTGGTAGTTTTTTCCTAACCCCAATTTGTTTTGTAAAACCTGCAATGCTTCTCTTCTTTTTTTAACTAGTTCATAAATAAAAAAACCGATAATGAAAGAGACAAAAAAAAGAGTAATAATGATAGAAAGAAAATTTAAACTAGCTATCACGTTGATAAAACACGCTCCATATCATTTATTCTTACAGTCAGTAATCGGTATTGAGTTAAAAATCACAAAACCCCTAACCTATTCCTATCAAAAGAGAAGGAATTCTCTAAGCATTTCAAACATTTTCCTTCACCCCACTATGGAAGAGAGATAGGATAAAAGAGTAGAATATTCATTCTCATCTGAATCTATAAATTCTATCTTAGGATGTATTCTTTTTCATAGTTATAATTAATTAGGTTCCTATTGTATAGGAATAAAGCCTTCTTCTTTGACAATCCTCTGCCCTTTATCACTAAAAACATAATTAATAAATTTTAGAGAGAGCTCGTCGGGAACGGTTGCAGTGTAAAGGAAAAGCTCTCTGCTCAAAGGATAGTTCCCACGAATAACATTTTCCTGGGTTGGTTCAACATCATCCAAAGCTAAAACTTTTACCTGGGGAGTAAGATAACCAAAACCAACGTAACCGATAGCATTTAAATTCCTGGACACTTCATCAAGTATAGGCCGATTCGAAGTTAATCTTAAAACTTGAGGTGCCATTTCCTCGTCCTCTAAAATATGATCGTTGAAGATTTCAAAAGTCCCGGAATTGGTATCCCGGGAGATGGCTACTAAAGGTCGATCGTACCCTCCCAAATCCTTCCAATTATGAACAAAACCGGTGTAAATTTTTTTAATTGTTTTGCTATCCAGCCGGTCAATAGGGTCGTTCTTTGCATGAACAATGACGGCGATAGCATCATATGCAATGGTATATTCTTGGACATCTAAACCCTTTTCGCGGGCTTTTTGCAATTCATTTTCTTTTATTTCCCGAGAGGACATGGCAATATCAGCAATTTGATCGATAAGTGCTGCAATTCCTACTCCCGATCCTCCACCACTGATAGTAACTTCATATTCCGGGTAATCATTCATAAACTCCTCAGCCATAATTTGTATAATGGGGAGTACGGTTGTTGAACCTTGAATATTAATTTTTTCTTTTGCCGAAGAAAAGCCCACTATAAGGAAAATAAATAAGATGATAATCAAAAAAAGCCTCAATTTAAACATAAAAAACCAACCTCCCATCATGACTATATAGAAAAATGTGATAGTATTAATGATAATAATATTAAAAATTAATCACAATCATTATTATAATGTAAAAAGGGGGTTTATAGTATGAAGCAAACATTAGGGCTAGTCGTTGGAAGCCGAGGATTTTTTCCTGAATGGTTAGTCAAAGAAGGCCGGGAAATCATCCTATCTCAGCTTAAAAAATGGGGTTATGATGTTGTTGTCCTTTCACCCGAAGATACCAAGCATGGTGCGGTTCAAACCTGGGAAGATGCCCAGAAATGTGCTGCTCTCTTTGATGAAAACCGAAAAAAAATATCGGGTATTGTCGTTACCCTACCAAATTTCGGTGAAGAAAAGGCCATTGCCGACGCTATTCGTCATTCTGGATTGAATGTTCCGGTATTAATCCATGCTTTCCCCGACAAAACCTCAGCTCTTGATGTCAAAAGCCGTCGAGACAGTTTCTGCGGAAAGTTATCAATCTGCAATAATTTAAGACAGTACAATATTCCTTTTACCCTTACCAGCGAGCACACTGAGAGTCCGGATTCGGTAATTTTTAAAGAAGATATTGCCGCTTTTGCTGGGGTATCGAGAATAGTTAGTGGTTTCAAGAATTTAAAAGCAGGTGCCATAGGAGCTCGGCCAAACGCTTTTAATACTGTTCGCTATTCAGAAAAAATACTTGAGAGTTCTGGCATTTCGGTTGAAGTTATCGACCTTTCAGAAGTTTTAGCTCGAGTTGAGAAACTTAAAGATTCCGATAAAAAAGTGGCTAACAAAGTAAAAGACATCCACAATTACATCAACACTTCAGGAATTCCTGATGCTCCACTGGTCAAAATGGCTAAGCTTTGGTTAGTCGTAAACGAATGGATCAAAGAAACCGGTGTAAAACTTTTTGCTTTTCAATGCTGGTCCTCTATCCAAGAAAATTTTGGAATCATGCCTTGTGCGGTGATGAGCATGTTCAGCGATAATTTGATTCCAGCCGCCTGTGAAGTCGATTTAACTGGAGGACTGGCAATGTATGCTCTTCAACTTGCTTCTCAAAAGCCATCAGCCTTGGTTGACTGGAATAATAATGTTGATGATGACCCCGACAAAGCCATTCTATTCCACTGCAGTAATTATCCTAAATCCTGCTTAGAAGATTTTCGCATGGGATTCGGTGATATAATCTCCACTTCTGCAGTATCAAAAGAGCAAGCCTATGGAACCTGCTATGGTACTATTCCGTCTGGGCCAGTTACCATTGCCCGCCTTGCTACTGATGATATCACCGGTTCCATTACTGGTTATCTTGCCGAAGGAAACATTACCGCTGACAAGTTCCCCACCTTTGGAGGAATTGGTGTTGTCGAAATCGAAGATCTGCAAGACCTCTTGGCGTTTCTCTGTGAAAACGGCTTTGAGCATCATGCCGCCATCAACCTAGCTCATTCTGCTAACATTTTGTATGAAGCTTTTGATAAATATCTGGGTTTTGATACCTATTGGCACAACGCTTAATTTCATTTTCAGGAATAAATTTTATAACCAAAAAAAAAGGGAGGTCAAATAACCTCCCTTTTTTTGTATTCATCTTCCCTTCCTCAATTCTAAAAATTCATCTATAAGCTTGATAAATCAAGCCCCTACCAAAGATTTTTAAAAAAGCTTCATCCTGAGCGGTGCTTTCCCGCGTGAGGATCTCATCTTTTAATTTTTTCTTTTATCCTTTAATACTTTTTTCATTCACCCCCTCGCTCACTCTCCCCCTCAGTATCTAAGAGCGTGAAGATCTCATCTGACGCCGCAGGTTTCATCCTGAGCCCTCGCTTTACAAGGGCGTGAGGATCTCATCTTTTATTTATTTTAAAAAAAACTAAATGAGATTGCCTCGTCGTCCAACCAAAAAAAACGGTTGGACTCCTCGAAATGAAGGATTCAGATAACTATTTTCATCCTCATCTGGTGCCATGAAAGTGGCATGAAGGTCTATCCTAATCTACCCAAAAATTATCACAAAAGCCGTAAATACCAGTGTTCCCACTGTTGCAATTGATAAAGGAGCATAGGTTTCAATAAAACGAACCCAGAATAAATGAACGGCAAACATAATAACAATACTTAAAAAAATTCGATCCCATAAGTTGGTTTTAAAAGGGAATATTCTCATATTTTTCCACCTAATCCTTAACCGCACCGAAAGTAAGACCAGCAACTATATGCCTTTGAGCAATTCCAATGAAAATGACGGCAGGAATCAAACAAACCATAGAAACCGCTGCCATTTCTCCCCAGTTGGTCCCAATAACTGTAACAAAAGAAGCCAAACCAGTTGTAATCGTTCGAGCATTCACACTGGTAAGAATTGATGCAAATAGATATTCATTCCAAGCAAATATCCAGGTCAGAATTGCAGTTGTCATTATTCCTGGACGAGCCAGGGGGAGTATCACTTTAGTTAAAACCCCCCAGAAGGTACAACCATCAATATAGGCTGCTTCATCCATTTCCCGGGGTATTGCGTCCATCATCCCCTTTAAAAGCCAAATAGCAAAAGGAAGATTAAAAATACAATAAAGAAGAATAATACCAATTTGGGTATCTCTCAAACCCAAACGGGTAAATATTAAAAAATAGGGCACAATAAAAACTGCCGGAGGGGCCATTCGGTTGGTAATCGTCCAGAAAAAAATATTGCTCGATCCTGGAACTCGAAACCGGGAAAAAGCGTAAGTGGAAAGGACCGCAAAGGTTACCACTAAAAGGGTATTCCCACTGGCGATTATGAGGGAATTGAGTAGATATTTCCCAAAAACATCATGCAAAAAAGGCCTAATGTAATTAACCGCATAAAAACTGGTTTGGAAAAGCTTAGGGCCAGCGAATATTTCCACTTTGGTACGAGCTGATACCACAAAAAGCCAATAAATCGGGAAAAGCGTTGCAATGGCTATCAAAATAGAAATCAAATATATGAAAAAAAGTCGGGTGGTTTTCTTGGTTGATGCTTTCATTTAGCCACTCTCCTGTGAAACATTAATAAAGGTTATAAGGAGCCAACAAACCACAATGGTTAAATAAAGCAAAAAAAGTGACATTGCTGAGCTATAGCCGTAATTCATTGATTGGAGAACTTCACGAACCACATGGATGCTGACATAGCGAGTTGCAGTCCCTGGTCCGCCGCTGGTAAGCATCCATACTTCATCGAAAACTCGGAAAGTATCCATAATCCTGATAAAGAGAGTAGTAAAAAGAACTGGGCGTAATAGGGGTAAGGTAATATAACGGAGAGTTTGCGATTTAGTAGCCCCATCAACCAATGCTGCTTCAAAAGGTTGCTTGGGAAGAGACGATAAGCCTGCCATAAAGGTAAGAGTAACAAAAGGAGTCCAATGCCAGATATCCATCAATATCGTAGCTATAAAAGCTTGATTGGCATTGTTACCGATATTAAAATCAATGCCAATATTTCGCAAATAGACTGCCAAAGGACCAAAATCGGGATTGGTCATAAGCACCCATATCGCTCCAATACTTATAGGAGCCATAGCCAAAGGAAGAGTCATGATAGTTCGAAATATTCCCTTCCCTTTATATTCATAAGTGAGAAGATTTGCAAAAGCTAAACCAAGAGGAAGTTCAATGGCTACACAGAGGATAACGTAGGTAAGCCCCAGTCGTAAGGACTTTAAAAAATCCGGATCAAATACCAGTTTTCGAAAATTATTAAAACCGGTATAAACCATTCCTACCTTAGAAAACACATTATATTTATAAACACTCAAATACAAAATATAAATTATTGGGACGACTCCGAGAAAAATCAATAAAATGAGGGTGGGGGTCAAAAGACCCCACACCTGTTTCTGTTTTCCTCTCAATTGATCCTCCGCTATTAGTAACCCAGTTCTTCCATGAGCTCGTCGGTTTCTTTGGCTAAATTATCGAGCGCTTCATCAGGAGAAATTTCTCCAGCTACTGCTTTGGATACCCATTTGAGGTAAAGGTCATTTAGCGGTCTATGCATTGGCAGCGCAGGAGCACCCCTGAAGAGTGGACCTTGTTCTTTGAGGAAGGTGAAATAATTACCCATCTGTGGATCCAATTCTATGACAATTGGATCTTCAAAAGTTGAATTTCTCACTACTCTGGTTCCCAGCTTAGCAAATTCACCCTGCCACTCTTTACGAGCAACCCACTGAGCAAACAACCAAGCTGCTTCTTTATTCTTTGAGCTATGAGGGATACCTAATGCTCCACCATCATAGTATCCAATATAGCCTGCACCTGATTTGGCATCGGCTAAAGCTTTTTCGGTGACTGGCGGCAATGCAACACTAATTTTTCCAGCCACTTCAGACTGGGCTGGATCTGACCACCAACCGAGATTTTCAAGGTAGATAATCCCTTGGGCTACCTTACCAGCACCAAAGGTTGCAGCAGTTTCATCCCAGGTATAGGTTTTAACTCCAGGAGGTGCCCACTGCAGCATATCTACATACCACTTAAAGGCGGCCTTGGCTTCATCGCTATCAACTAATCCACCATTGGCCTTGGTTGCTCGCATATTCTCCAGGTTGATCCCCCAGTTATAAATTCCCATCGCTGGCCAAATCGTCTCACATATTTCATAGGCAACACAGGGATGAGTTTTAGCCTGGGCTATATGACCATAGAGTTCAATGCCCTTTTCTTTCCCATATTCGGTGAAGAATTTAGCGATGTTGGTATAGTCTTCCCAATTGGTTGGAACAGCTAAATCCTTGTTGTATTTTGCTTTATAAGCTGCCTGAATTTCAGGCTCTCCAAAGAGATCAGTTCGGTAAACGTAAGACTTTAAAAATGCTTCGAAAGGAATACCATAAATATTCCCCTCTCTATCCTTAAAGTTATCGATAAAACTGGTAAAATCAGCTAAATCAAAACCAGGATCGGTAATAGCTGGATTATTCATAAACGGAGTAAGATTAGTTAACCAGTTTTGAGGGAGATATGAATAAACGATATCCTGTTCGACATAGACAAAATCATAAATACCCGATCCAGTCTGCATATCCTGGATGGCTTTGTTGTACATTTCATCCCAAGAAGTTACTTCAAATACCACTTTAATTCCGGTCAGTTCTTCAAACTGAGGTGCGGCAACTTCCATCGCAGCTTTCGATGGGGGAGTGCTTTCTGAAATTCCTTTAATGGTTACTCCCTTATAGGGTTCACCCGCCTTTTTCCACCAATCGGGATTACTCACCATAGTTTCGGCAAAAGCTGTGGTAAAAAGAGTTAACACTAACAAGCTTACGAATAATACTAATGCTTTTTTCAATTAATTTCCCTCCTATAAAAATATTTCTTGATAACGTTTGCACAACTTTACAAAAACAAACTTCTTTTCATTTTTTGGAATAAATCACCTCCCTTAATTTACCAGATAGTATATCCTCCGTCCATCACCACTACACTTCCGGTGACAAACGACGAAGCGTTAGAAGCCAGGAACACGCAGGGTCCCTTCATCTCCTCTGGTTTTCCAAAACGACCAAAGGGAACCAGTTTGGTCCAAGCTTCAGCATATTCAGGATATTCAAGGAGCAGATCGGCAACCAATTGTGTCTTCATATAGCCAGGTGCAATAGAATTCACCCTAACCCCATAAGGTGCCCATTCTGAAGCCAATGATTTGGTTAGCATGATCACTCCACCCTTAGAAGTATTGTAGTGGGATTGGCATTGAGGAGTATTCACAATAAGACCAGACATGGATGAGATGGTAACGATGCTCCCCTTCTTTTTCTCAATCATTTTTTTGCCAACTGATTGACAGCAAAAAAATGTTCCATTCAAATTAATATCCATAACCCGCTTCCAATCGGATTCAGGCATATCAACTGCTGGAACCCATTGACCTACACCAGCTGAAGTGACTAGGATGTCGATTTTCTGAAATTTTTTGACGATTTCATCCACCATATTTTCAACTAAAGGTTTTTGAGTCACATCGACGTGAACTGCCATGGTTTTAGCGCCATATTTCTCTAGTGATTGAGCAACTTTCTTGGCGCTATCCAGATTTAAATCAGCTATTACCACATGAGCACCGGCTTCAGCTAAACCAATAGCCATTTGTTCACCCAAACCTTGAGCGCCTCCGGTAACAACAGCTACTTCATCTTTTAGGCTAAAAAGTGATTGAGAGCTCACCTATAAATCCTCCTTGAGCAGAAGTGTTCTGTTATTGGTTTTTAAAAAACTGAAGACTTGGTCGGGGAGAGCGGATTTGAACCGCCGACCACTCGCACCCCAAGCGAGTGCGCTCCCATGCTGCGCTACTCCCCGAAACTTACGTCCCCTCATTCGGCTATGTTATATCAAACCATTTACTCTGTCAACATAATCCTATCTTCTTGCAAGTATAGGTTTGAATCATTTTTTTCATTTCTAGCGATAGCAAAACCTTATAAAAATGACTAGATTCAGAGCCGCTTTTGGTTAACGGTTCATCTAGATAACAATTAGAAATATCAAGAAGATTAAGGAGTTCTCTCCTTAAAATTAAAGTGAGAAGGGAGTTATGAGTAACGAATAGAAAATTTTCAGCTTCATCCCAACCTTTTTTAATTTTTTTCTTTCCTCTCCCTTTGGTTAAAAGGAGATCAAGATAAATTCAATTTTTTAAAATTCTTTCAAATCCCCCTTACCTTCTTTTCTAAAGGGGGAGATTGATTTCTGAAAAAGCTATTTCCGCCCTCATCCTCACCTTCTCCCATCAAGGGAGAAGGAATCAAAAAGTCGCAATCCCTCGGTCTTTATTGCGTTCGATTAATGTAGCGTCATACCATGGCATATAGAATTTTGGGCTATCACTCATCATTGTTTCTCCAGAGTGGAAACCAATAAAGCAGAATTAGCAGGTTTTGAGGAGAGGTTGGTATTGGCTATAAAGTAAGACGGATGAAACGAGGTAATCAGCAGAGGAACGATTGCAGGCAGTTGGAATATTATATACGACGGCTATCCGCAGTAAAGCTTTTACATCAACATCATGAGGTTGGGGCTTGAGAGGATCCCAAAAAAAGATTAGAACATCGATTTCTCCTTCAACAATTTTTGCTCCTATTTGGAGGTCACCTCCCAAAGGACCACTTTTTAAACAGTGGACTTTTAACCCTACTCGATCAATAAGTAACTTTCCGGTCGTTCCGGTAGCAAAAATCAGATGGTTATCTAAAATGTTTTTATTCCATTGTGCCCATTCGATTAAGTCCTGCTTTTGATTATCATGGGCAACTAGAGCAATTTTTTTAATATTCTCCATTTTTCACTCTCCTATCTATCTTTAATATTTAAAATACAATTAACTGAAATTCACTCGACCAGACGTATTCATTTTCTCGTCTTTTTCACAAATGTTATAAAATGGTGAGGATAATTACTCAGTTTTATCTGAATATTAACCACCTGAACATTCAACCATGAATCCTTTTATGGAAGAAAATCCACCAAAACACTCATAGCATAATTTTTACCTACTCTTCAATATAAAATTAGAAAATTGATTGTCATGAATATTGATAAGAACCGGCTGGTCATGGTTGCTTTCGGTTTTTCTCAACCAGCCGGTTAGGTCT
>MWBQ01000045.1 GCA_002069605.1 Candidatus Atribacteria bacterium ADurb.Bin276 | reverse complement strand
TTTTATTAGAGTTTTGATAATTGGAAAGGAGTGAAGAATCATGTCCTTATTTCTGGCATCCGATCATTTTGGATATCCTTTAAAAAAAGTTATTGCTGAGCATCTCCACAAAAAAGGAGTTGAATTTGAAGATTTAGGGGTGAACTCTGAAGACGAAGTTGTGGATTATCCAGATATAGCCCTCAAAGCTTGTTTGACTATAACCGAGGGAAAACATCAGTATGGAATACTTGTCTGTGGAACCGGCCTTGGTATGGCCATGGCTGCTAATAAAATCCCCGGGATTTATGCCGCTCCTACTCATGATATTTATTCAGCTGAAAGAGCGAAAAAAAGCAATGATTCCAATGTCATGACTTTAGGAAGACATATTGTGGGTCCAGAACTAGCTAAAATGCTGGTTGATGCTTGGTTGGGAAGTGAATTCGGGGGTGGAAGGTCTCTCCCTAAAGTGCAAAAAATTCGTGAAATTGAAAAGAAATATATGAAATAATCGATTATTCCATGAATATGTTCCAACCTCTCCTAAATAAAGGAGAGGTTTTTTATTTTGTTATTGATAAATGGGAACTTACTTTACTATTGACAAAAATGATAAACTATCAGAGTTGTTCTATCCTTTAACTACAGTGATGTTCATTGGATAAAGAGTTTAAATATTGATTATTATAACGCATCTTGTATTAACAGAATAGGAGTTAAATATAGAAATCTTTTGGTCTTCTTAAAAGTATTGATAAATAAAAGGACAATATAATGCCAAAAATTAAAATTGACCAATTTGGTAAAGAGCTTGAAGCTAAACCTGGCGAAAATATTTTAGAGGTACTTCAAAGAGAAGGTATTGATATCAATGCTTATTGTGGTGGGTTTGGGTATTGTGGAAAGTGCTTGATAAAAATTCTAAAAGGAAATGTTGCTCAACCTACCGCACAAGAAATAAAACATTTAAAAGAAAAGATATCTCAAGGATACCGCTTAGCTTGTCAAGCTCAAATAATAGAGGATATTGAAATTGATATTCACGACTCGATAACCCAAAAGGTTGAGGTTTTAGCGGAATCAGGTGAAGCTATTTTAGAAGAACTACCAGTAAAAAAAATCAATATTCAACTCAAAAAACCATCATTAAATCAATCTTTATCCCTTGAAGAGATTGCCGAGAACCAATTACCAACCTCACCTTTTGTTAGAAACTGGACAATTCAAGCTCTCCAAGAACTGTCTCGCATCGAAAATCAAGATGAAAAGAGTTTTGAAATAGGTTTTGATGAAAAACAGATTTATTGGACGAACTCGGACGTTAAAAAGGCTTCTTTTTTAGGAATTGCCTTTGATATTGGAACAACGACTTTAGCTTGTGAACTTCTTGATCTCGAGACAGGATCAACTCTTTATCGAGCAGGAGCCTTAAACCGTCAAGCAAGTTTTGGAGCCGATGTATTATCTCGATTGAGGGCAATTCAAGATAACCAAGGAGCCCTATCTGATCTTCAAGAATTATTGCTATCTTCGATGAATGACTTGATCCAGGAGGCTTGCCAAAAGACCGGGAATGACCCCAACCGAATATTGTCGGTTATGGTAGCGGGAAATACAATAATGGAGCATATTTTTTTAGGAGTATCTCCTATCTCGATAGGAACGGCTCCATTTACACCGGTTTTTTGTCGATCCTATCATACCAGTGCTCGGAGACTTCATTTAGTTATACACCCAGAAGCTCGGGTATACATTTTTCCTTCTGTTGCTGGATATGTTGGGGGCGATATTGTTGCTGGTATAGGAGCTCATGACCTTGAGAATAATAATTCAACCCTCCTCTATGTTGACATAGGAACCAATGGAGAAATTGTCCTCTCTGACCAGGGTAAGATTTATTGCTGTGGAACAGCAGCAGGTCCGGCTTTCGAGGGGGCTCAAATCAAGCACGGTACCCGTGCTACCCTGGGAGCAATTCACCAAGTAGAGATTGAAAATTCTGAATTAAAAATATACACCATTGGGGATGTTGCGCCAAGAGGAGTTTGTGGAACTGGACTCATTGATGCATTGGCTTGTTTAATCAAGGGAGGTTCTATAGCATCAAATGGAAGATTACAAAAAGACAATCATTTGTTATCTTCTCGAATACAGGCAGAAGGGAAAAGCCCTTATTTTGTTTTAAGTCATGATCCACAAATTATTGTAACCCAAGAAGATATTTCTCAACTTCAATTGGCTAAGGCAGCCTTACAAGCGGGAAGGAAAGTTTTGCTCCACCAGGCCAAACGAGAAGAATCAGATATTGACCAGGTAATATTGGCAGGAGCTTTTGGGAGTTTTATAAATCCAGAGAGTGCAATGACTGTGGGTATTATCCCAAGGGTAGAAACAGTATTATCAGTTGGAAATGCATCATTGCTTGGAGCCAAAAAAGCCCTTCTTTCGAAAGTATTTCGAGAAAAAGTTGAAAATTTAGCCAAAAAAGCACAATATGTTGAATTATCAGCTCGTGCTGACTTTCAAGAATATTTTTATGAGGCCTTAATATTTGAGAAAAATTAAGCAAATTTTGTTTATAATGATTTTTCGTTATTTTAGGTAAGAATTAAAAAAATAAAAAAATTTATTGGAAGCAGGTTATAAATTTTTCTGCTCAGTGATGGGAGGATATTAATAATGGCAGTAGTAAAGTCATTTAACGGATTTCATTATTCACTTGACCTTTTAAAAAACAAGTCTTTTGAACGCTTGGCTGCACCCCCTTATGATATCATCAGCGAAAGAGACAAAAAGAGATTAACAGATGATCCAGATAATATAGTTCATATAACCTTGGGTAAGAACGAAAAAGGGTATGAGGAAGCCGCGCAACTTCTTAAAACCTGGATTCAACAGGGTAAAATTCAAAGGGATCCGTCACCAAGTTTATATATCTACGAGCAAGAATACACAATCAATTCACAACCGGAAAGAAAAAAACGCACCGGCTTTGTCGGCTTGGTTCGGCTGGAAGAATTTGATAAAAAAATCATTATGCCACATGAGAAAACCATGCCTAAATATTCTCTTGACCGTTTGGAATTATTACGAGCAACCAATGCTAACTTAGAACAAATTTTTGGAGTTTATAACGATTCCACCGGTCGTATCGATGCAATATTAGAAGAAAGCAAAACATCTGAAAACTTTCTTTTCCAATTTGAGGATTGGCAGGGAACTCTCCACACTATTTGGAGGCTTTCTGATCATAACGCTATTAATCAAATACGCCTTTTTATGAATCCTCGAACCATAATAATTGCTGATGGACACCATCGCTATGAAACGAGCTTAATGTACCGCCAGGAAATAAGAGAAAAACTTGGTGACCCGATGGAACCAATTCCTGCCGATTATGTAATGATGACATTGATCAATTTAAAAAATCCTGGCCTTTTAGCCTTGCCAACCCATCGGCTTATTCATGGTCTTCCTGAAAACCAGATCAAAGGGTTTTTTGATAAAGCTAAAAAATACTTTAAAGTTAATCTTTTTGCTAACGAGAAAGAGTTTTATGAATATTACCAAAATGCTCCTTTAATGACTATCGGGGCTTATTCAAAAGTTGAAGAGATATGGGGAACAATCACTCTGAAAAAACCTGAAATCATGGATCAAATAATGGAAACCGAAAATGTTAATCGATATATCGATACTTGCATCCTTCATGAGCTTATCATGAAAGAATTATTAGGAATTGATGAAGAAATGCAGAAAAATAAAGATTACGTTGATTATTTGCGAGGGACTAAGGATGTTGTTCAGGTTGTAAAAGAAGAGAATAAGCATCAGATTGTATTTATAATGAAGCCAACTCCTATGGATGATGTTGAAAAATCAGTTCTTCATTCTCAAAGAATGCCGCAGAAATCGACCTATTTTTATCCAAAAGTATGGAGTGGCTTAATCATTCGTTTGTTGGAGGATTAATTAATAAAAGCTATGAATCAAAGAAAAGCACTATTTCAAATTGCTCTGGATATACTCACCAAACAGGAAGCCAAAAAATTGTTAAAACCAGAGGTTCTATCAGTTGTTGATATTGTAGAAATAGGTACCCCACTTATAATGCGATATGGCTTATCAATAGTTGAGCTAATTAAAGACTGGACAAAGGGTGATAAGATACTTTTTGCCGATACAAAAATTGCTGATGCTGGTCGTTGGGAAACAAATGAGACTATCTCTGCAGGTGCTAATATGGTGTCGGTTTTAGCCGGAGCCTCTACTTATACTTTGGAAGAAGTACGAGATGCTACTCAATTAAACCAAGCCAAAATGGTGGTTGATATCATCGATCTCTCCTTGTCCGATGAGAATAAAATAAAATTTATTTATTCCTTATGTCCGGATTATTTATGTATCCATCTGTCTACTGATGTTGTAAAGAAAGGTGGTTCTTTATTAGAATTTTCCCGTCAGTCGTCTTTTGTTTCTTCTCGTCGTTTACCCCTAATGGTGGCGGGAGGTATTCATTCTCTTAATCTCCCAGAAATTTTAAAAAGTATTCGACCAGCTATTGTTGTGGCAGGATCTTCGATAACAAAAGCCCCTAATCCTAAGCTCGAAGCTCAGAATATGAGGAGGATTATAGATGAAACAATCTTTTTTTGAATCAGTACAGCAAGTGATTAATGAAACTCATTCCTTACTTCATACCTTGGATAT
>MWBQ01000044.1 GCA_002069605.1 Candidatus Atribacteria bacterium ADurb.Bin276 | reverse complement strand
TTAATGGTAATACTTAAGGATTAAGCCTTCCCAGCTGTTCTGTTCTGTAAACCCCACGAGCATGGATAAACCAAGACTATACAAAATATTTTAAAAAACCAAGGGGCACAATGTATTATCTTCATATAATGTAGCGACATGCCATGGCATGTCGAATCTTGGATTTTCTGGTGCTGTTTAACAGCATCAACGTCTATCCTGTAAAAATCATCAAATGAATTCTTTAATCAGTCATCCTGAGCGGTGTTTTCCCGCGTGAGGATCTCATCTTCCCATCTTTTTCCTAAATCCCAATTCTTCAATTCAATGGCTTTAAAATTCAAGAACCTAGGCTTGATCCCTGAGAGTTTGCTGAAAGGTTTTGTATATGTTAAACTATATAAAATAAAGTATTACATTTTAATAAGGAGTTGTACATGGGAAGAGCAAAAGTATCCCCCAAGGGACAAATTGTTATACCTGCTTCAATTCGGAAAAAACATGGGATTAAACCTGGTTCGATAATGGAGATTACCGAAGGTGATGATCGTATTATCCTGAAACTCGCTCCTAAAGATCCGGTAGAAGAAGCAATGGGAATGCTGAAAGGGGATATTTCCTTGACCAAGGAACTGCTGCAGACAAGAGACGAAGAACGGAAAGCAGAAGAACAGAAAGCCACCCGGCCGTTTGATCGTAAAGACAAGGGTGAATGATTGGTGGAGAGCGGGATCGTTTTAGATAGCTTTGCGGTATTAGCCTATCTTCAAGCAGAAAAAGGAGCCCAACAGGTGAAGGAACTTCTTCATCAGGCGGCTAACGGTCAGCTTTCGGTTCAGATGACTGTCATTAACCTCGGAGAGGTATATTATATAACCTCACGGGTTTATGGCCAAGAGCGGGCTGAGGAAGTGTTGGCCATGTTGAAACACTTACCCATAAAGCTGGTTGTTGCCGATGAAGAATTAACGTTAGAAGTTTCCCGGATTAAAGCTAAACATCCTCTTTCTTATGCCGATGCCTTTGCAGTTGCCCTGGCTCAACGTCATGGTGTACCAGTAGTAACTGGGGATCCAGAATTTTCTTGTATTGAAACTCTGATTTCTGTTAAATGGCTGAAGTAGAAAAAGGAGACAAGCTCTTTTTTATTTGATTTACCAAACTCGTAGGTGGATGAATGAGATTAAAATTTGTTAAAATTCAAGAATCAAGACTTAACCACGAGAGGTGTGAAAATGGATTTTTTAACCAAAGCCGATCTAAAGGAAATTGTTCATAAATTAAAAAAATTGCCATTCAAAGTAGTATTGGCTATTTTGTTTGGCTCCTCGACTCGTAGGACACTAAGTAGAGATTCGGATATTGATATTTTAATCATTTCTGATGAGATACCTCCTCATCGACATCGAAGACAGAGTGAAATTTCACTTATAAAAAAATTAATAAACATAGACCGGCCTCTTGATATTCTGCTCCTTACTCGAGAAGAATGTTTTTCTAATTTTAGAAACCACAATCCTCTATTTTTGGATATTGCTACTGAGGGGAAAGTCTTAATTGCTGAAGATGAATTTTTAGAAGAACTCATCGAAGAAACCAAAAAGTATATTCATGATCAAGGAATTGAAAAAACTGAAAATGGATGGAAATTTCCAATTCCTTATCGTAAAGAAGCCTTTTTATCTCAAATAAGCAACCGGCAGTTTGCCCATGCCATGCTCGATGATGCCAAGAGGGATTTTGAGATCGGAATTATAATTTTAGAAAAAGAATATTTTGATAAGGCTGTGTTCCATTTCCAACAATCGGTCGAAAAGTCATTAAAAGCAGTTCTGATCATGATGGGTGTTTTTGTTAAATCTCATTTTATTGGGAAAGCTCTGATCAAAGAAATCGAAGAAAAACAATTTCCGCAATTATGGATGAATAAACTGCGTCATATAGCTCAATTAAGTACTGAAATTGAACCGGAAGTAACTTGGAGTAGGTATCCGGGTATTGACAATAATAGCCTTTGGATTCCGGCTGAAGAATATTCATGCGAAGATACCAAGAATGTTAAAGAAAAATGTCAAACGATCCTCAAAACATCGCAGGAATTTTATCGTTGGTGGTTTAAAGAAGTGCAAAAATGAAATGATATTACTCAGTGTTTTTTGAGAAAAAGAAGGCACTTCAAGAATCAAGACCTGTCCCCAACAATTATTGTATTACTTCGCCACTTCCTGCATAAGAAATAATTGGTGAATCACCTTTCTCCCACTCCTGAAAAGTCATAGCGATTGCTTCGATAGGTTCAAATACTTCCAATATTGCCGAGGATAAAATTTCGGTTCTCTCCCAAAAGCTTTTTCCAAAGAAGTCATCGGACAGAACGATTAAGTCGATATCACTTTCTTCATGATAGTTACCTTTCGACCAGGAACCAAAGAGAATGATTTGAATTTCTTTGATCCCTCTTTTTTCTAAAGCCTTTTTAAAACGGTTAATAACACTTATAACTGTTTTTTTATCCATTTCAGTACCTCATGGGTTTGGGAAAGAATATTTGAGGTTCTTTCTTGAGTAAAATATTCTTGAGTTTTTTCCAGAGTATCTGGATATCTCGTGGTTATACTGACTTGGTTCAGGGTTACAATAAACTGGC
>MWBQ01000043.1 GCA_002069605.1 Candidatus Atribacteria bacterium ADurb.Bin276 | reverse complement strand
CCAATATTACTGTTAAATAGTAGCATAGGTGGAGGCAAATAATTTACTAAATAATTGTGACACAGTCTGAATGACGGATATAGAATGGGCATGATAAATCAAGCCCCTACCAAAGAATTAAAAAATGTAGGGGCACAATGTATTGTGCCCATTCTTCATTTAATGTAGCGACCTGCCTTGGCATGTCGAATCTTGGTTTTCATCCTCATTTGGTTCTACTCATGTAACATGAGGGTCTACTATGAAAATTTTGAGAGGAGCAGAGAAACGGTACCTGATAATGAATAGTATGTACCTAACAAATATAATTTTCTAGATAACGAATGAACGGATAATAAATCGACCTAAAACCACGATTGATATATAATGAGGTGGATTTTAAAATTTTTAATTAAATTGACCATGATGTCTGGAGGATGAACCATGAAAGCTAAAAAAGTCCTGGTTATAGGTGGAACTGGGCATATTGGAAGCTATTTGGTCCCGCTTCTGATGAGTAGAAGTTATGAGGTTACAGTATTCTCACGAGGTACTACCAGACCCTATCCGGGCTCTTTTATTTGGAAAAAAATAAACCAGATAAAAATTGATCGGGAAAGAGATGAAAAAAATGGGAATTGGCAAGAAAGAATCAGCAATCTTGAACCCGATATAATTGTCGATCTCATTTGTTTTGAACCAGATAGTGCACAAATAATGGCAGAAACAATTGATCAAGAAGATATCCATCTTCTAACTTGCGGCACTGCTTGGATATACGGAAAAACTCGTATTATACCAACTCCAGAAACAGCTCCGCGTAATCCTCAGAATGATTACGCTCAAAAAAAAGCTGATATCGAGAAAATTCTTCTTTCTTATACACAAGAAGGTCATATCCAGGCAACACTTATCCATCCTACTCATATAACCGGGCCAGGAAAACCTTTTATTACTCCTTTTGGAGACAACAACTTAAAAACCTTACAAGACATCATGAATGAAAAGGAAATCTATCTCCTTGATGGAGGCTTTAGCACTCTGCACCATGTACATCCTGCCGATATTGCTTATCTTTTTTTAAGATGTATCGAAGAAAAAGATTATACTATCGGCGAGTGTTTTAATTGTGGAGCAACTCATGCAATGACTTTTTTTGGATTAGGTCATTATCTTGCTCAACTCATGGGAGTAGAATTCCATTATAAAAATATTTCCATAGAAGAATATGCCGAAAATTTTAGCTTCCCAACTATGGCTGCTGATCACGTCCGTCAGGGATGTTGTGTATCAATGAGTAAATCCTTCGAAATACTCAATTATACACCCCGCTATAGCCCTGAAGATGCTGTTCGAGAAACTCTAAACGATTTGATCCTTCAAAAAAAACTAATCTGGAGCAAAACCAATGAGTATTTACAAAGATTGTGATATACGGGGTATTTATCCTAATGAGATAAATGAAGAGATTGCTTATTTAATCGGGAGGGCCTCGGGGTCAATGGTCCCGTTAGGGAGTTGTTTTGCGGTTGGTGGTGATGTAAGAATGAGTACTCCCTCTTTAAAAGAATGCCTCATTCGAGGATTAATTGAGAGTGGAGTCCGTGTGACTGATATTGGGATCGTTCCCACTCCTCTCCTTTATTTTGCCATTGATTATCTCCAGTTTCGTGGTGGTATTATGGTGACTGCTTCTCACAATCCAGCCGCTTATAATGGTTTTAAAATCCTCTTAGATAAAATGCCAATTACAACACAAGATATAAAAGAAATCAAAAAAAGAGTTAAAGAAAAAAATTTTCGTACTCAATTAGGACATTTTGATCAATTCAAAAATTACCAAGAAGAATATCTCCAATTTTTAAAAAAATTCTCGATTCAACCCAAAAGGAATTTAACTGTAGTGGTTGATTGTGGAAATGGTAGTTATGCTGATTTAGCCTCTCGATTTTTAACCTCACTTGGATATCAGGTTATTTCTCTTTACTGCAATCCAGACGGTTCCTTCCCCAACCGTCCACCCAATCCTTCACAACCTGAATATTTAAAGACTCTTTGTCAAACAATTCTTCAACATCAGGCTGATATTGGGATTGCATTTGATGGAGATGGCGACCGGGTAGTATTTGCTGATGAAAAAGGTCAGGTTTTACTCCCCGAACATGGGATGATTTTCTTCATTCACCATCTCTTTCCCAAGAATCCTCCCGGTCAAAAATTTGTTTATGATATAAAAAGTTCTCGGATTGTTGCCGACGAGGTTCAACGTTTAGGTGGTATCCCGTTAGTCGAAAGGTCTGGTCATACCTACATAAAAACTCGACTTATTCGGGAAGATGCAATCATGGCAGGCGAAATTAGCGGGCATTATTTTTTTCGTGAAATTCATCGTGATGATGGGCTTTTTGCTGCGATGGTTTTTCTCGGTTATCTTTCCTCACATAGTTCTCCACTCTCAAAAATAATCGAGACTTATCCTTCCCCCCATGTTACACCTGATATTCGGCTACAAACCCGTTCACATCCTGATCTAATGAGTATTCTTGAAAAATCTCATTCCAAAGAAGAAAACCTTACTACAATTGATGGTATTCGGGTTGATTGGTTAGAAGGATGGGGATTGCTTCGAAAATCAGTTACTGAACCAGTGTTTACCCTCCGTTTTGAAGCCAACCAAAAGGAAAAACTTTTTGAAATAGTCCATCGCTTTCTTTGTGCTCTTCCCGATGTTGAACAAGAGATCCTATCTCGTCTAAAAAATAATAGCGAAACGAAATCTAATGGCAATAGTGACTAACTAAAATTATTGATTGTATAAATTGCCTAATCATCATGATAATATTTATCAATTTTCTTGTGGGATATAAGCTTGATAAAATTTTACAGCTGTCATATAATTAATTTATGGCTTTTAAAGATTGGCTTAAAGAAAAAATGAAAGAAAAAAACTGGAATCAAGTTCAACTGGCTCACGCCTCTGGTGTTTCCCAAGCGGCTATTTGTCGATGGCTCAAAGGCGAAAGAGAACCAGATATTACTACTTTGCAAAAAATTGGTAAAACAATGAACATACCTGATTGGGAATTGCTCCTCATAACAGGTATTGTCAATCGCGATGTGTTCTCTTTAGAAGATGACGATATAGCTATTCCTATCCTTTCTTCGAAAATTCCTTGTGGAATTGCCGAAAACGATTTTGATACCTATACCGTTGGCTATGAGATTTTTAAAAAATCACTTATTCAAATGAAAACCGGGAATTCATACCAGGACAAGATACGTTTATTCATTGTCCGTGCCAAAGGAGATTCAATGGCCGGCAAAGGAATCACCGAAAACGATTTGGTGGTTTTTTCTCCTGACCTCCAAACTCTATCAGGTGATATTGCTATCGTTGAGCTCGAAGACCTTGGTTTATGCATCAAAGAAGTAATTTTTCAAGATAAGGCAGTCATCCTTAAATCTGCCAACCCCAAATATGACCCCGTTATCCTAATTGATAAACCCGCACGAATTATTGGAAAAGTTATTATGCATGTTGGTTATCATTGATACCTTTGAGGAAATAAGAGATAATGATGCCCAGAAAAATGGGTATTAACGAATTTTAATCTTCCCTATTGGTTATATCATCCGGAACATTTTACAAAGTTACTTGATAAGGAGTGAATAGAATCCTTTAAAAAAGAGCTTTGATCACTTCCATAAACGAAGAGGTGCAGAATGAAAAAAGAAAAATCTCCTTCAAAGGTTGACAATAACATTCAACCAACGAAAGAAGCAAAAAAGAAAAGTCCCCTAAGGGAGGCAATTGAAACTATTGTTTGGTCTTTAGTTATTGCTTTATTAATTATTCATTTCGTTGTTCAAAGTTTTTATATTCCTTCCAGTTCCATGGAACCTACCTTGGTTCCTGGAGAAAGAGTCCTGGTAGCTAAGTTTTACTACCGATTAACTGAACCACAAAGGGGAGACATTATTGTTTTTCGCTATCCAATTGATGACAGAAAGAATTTAATAAAAAGAGTGATTGGACTCCCCGGAGAAAAGATTAAAATTTCGAATGGAATGATCTACGTAAATGGTGAGCCTCTTCAAGGGGATAAATATGTTCGTACTTATTATGATTATGGCTTTTATGGAGAGGGAGAAAAAACCGTTCCAGAAGATTCTTACTTTGTTCTCGGTGACAATAGTATAAATAGCGATGATAGTCGCTTTTGGGGGTATGTTCCCCGCAAGAATGTCTTAGGACGGGCATTTCTCATCTATTGGCCTCTGACTCATATTACCATTCTGAAATAAAGCTTTCACTTCACTATGGGTTTATCCACAATCCATAGTGAAGTTTTCCGAATTCCTTTTTTATATATCGGTAACCGGCTCTACGTGTACCACAACATCCGAAACCCCAGGAATGTTCTTTTTTAAAGCAATTTCGACTTGATTAGCAATTTCATGGGCATTTTGAACATCCATGTTATCAGCAACTAATAGATGAAGATCGATATGGATATCATCTTTTCGACCTCGAGTTCTTATCTTATGACAACCTTTGACCTCAGGAATAGAAAGAACAACATCAGTAATAACTGAAGGATCAACGATGATACGGTCGCATAAAACATCAGAACTTCTTAAAAGAATCTCAACCCCAGATTTTAAAATTAAACCGGCAATAACCATTGCTGCGACTACATCTAACCAGACTGCACCCAACCGAACTGCAACCAGCGTAATAACGACCGAAATAGAAACAAAAATGTCACTCATAGTATGAAGAGCATCACTGGTAAGAATATCACTATGAAGACGGCGACCTATTCGAGTTTCAAAACGTACCACAATAATATTAACCAATAGAACAATGGCCATAACAATAAAACTTGAAATTGTTACCTCTGGAACAACTGGTTTACCTAAGCGGCCAACCGCCCCTCGTAAAATATCGATGCTCACGATAAAAAGGAGTAAAGCAATGGCAATGGAAGCAAAGCTCTCAAACTTTTTATGACCATAGGGGTGGTTAACATCGGCAGGTCGAACAGAAATAGAAATCGCAATCAATCCAATGATATTTGAAGCCCCATCGGAAAGTGAATGAAATCCATCGGCAACCATGCTGGCTGAACCAATAAATCTCCCGTATAATAGCTTGGTCAAGGCTACTCCCCAATTCAGTATTAAAATCCCCAGCAAAACATTTCGAATAGCATAATAACGGGCTTGCTCAGTCATTAATAATCCTCCAAAATTAAATAAAAAAACCTGTAAGACCAATACTGGTCCCACAGGTTTTAACCTGTTGCTTTTTTGCCCAGCCCCATTAACCTGACCAATCCAAGTTAATCGCCTGCTCCATTACTATTCTACTTTTAAGAATATATTTATCATATTCAACACTTCACGTCAAGAAAACTTTCCGATTACCCTTTCACTGCTCCAAAAGTTAAACCTCTAACAATATATTTCTGAACCGTCAAAGCAAGAACCGCTGGAGGAACAATTGCCAACAACATTCGAGTAGCTACATACCAGAATTGAATCCCCTGGGTATCTTGAGTGCCAGCGATAATTACTGTCATTGGCGAAGCCTTCGCATAAGTCATTATGAAAGCGAATAAAAACTCGTTCCAGGAAAAAGAAAAACAGATGATTCCTGCTGAAACCAAAGCTGGTGCTGCTAACGGCAAAGCCATTCGAAAAAAAGCTTGAAACCGAGAGCAACCATCAACCAGAGCTGATTCTTCGATTTCTTCAGGAACTTCCTTAAAAGCATCACGTAATATGAGGACGGCGAAAGGAATAGTAAAAGTTGCGTTCACAAGGATTAAAGAAATTACATTATCTATTAAGCCTAAATTTTTAAAAATCAAGAAGAAGGGGATAACAGTTGCAGCCGGAGGAAGAAAACGCTGTGATAATATCCACATTGATATGCTCTTATTCGACCAACCATGATAACGGAAGCGAGCTAATCCATATCCAGCTAAGGTACCAATCCCCAAAGCAATTAACGCGGCACCAATGCCGATTGCCAGCGAATTTCCCATAGCCCGAGTGATTTCTTTGCCTCGCAATTGAAACTCCGACTTCCAGTTATCTAAAGTAGGATCGAATTGAATACCCGGGATGAAAGATAGCCGAAAAACATCGGCAGGTTTTTTTATTGAAGTTATAACCGCCCAATAAAAAGGGAAAAGCATCCACACCGCGACAATGGCTACAATAATCCAAAGAATTATGTTTACTATGATTTTGCCTCTACGAGTTCTCATTTCTACACCTCATGGCCTTATTCATAATTTGAACCATAGCGCTTAAAGAATAAAGCACTCACGATTAAAACAATTATCAAGAGTACGATAGCTGTAGCACTGGCAGCCCCCAGATTCTGATCTCTCAAGCCATTGGTATAAACGTTAAAAGTCAAAGTTCTGGTTGCCAAACCTGGACCTCCATTGGTTAGCGCAAAGGGAAGGTCAAATACTTTAAAAGCTTCTACAACACGGAGAATGATAACGGTCCCTAAGGCTGAGGAAATAAGCGGAAAGGTGATATGTTTAAAAATATCCCAACTTGAAGCCGAATCGAGGCTGGCCGCTTCATAGAGGTCTTTTGGAACAGATTGAAGGCTGGCCAATAAAACCAAAAAGGCAAAGGGTGTCCATTGCCAGGTATCGGCTATGAGAATTGAAAATACTGCCCAATTAGGGTTGGATAACCACGGTACTTGTTTTGAAATAATCGTAGTGAGAAAGTTATTAATAGGACCTCCATTTTCATAAAATATGATCATAAAAATATATCCCAAAGCAACTGGTGCAGTGAATAAAGGCATTGTTGATAATGTTCGAAATACCTGAACCCCCTTTATTTGACGGTTGAACAATAAAGCAAACAACAGACCTAACCCCACACTAAGCGCCAATCCACCTAAAACAAAGATGATAGTAACTCGAAATGCTCCCCAAAATCGATAATCAGTAAGTACATTAACGAAATTCTTTAATCCAACAAAACGGGTAACCTTAAGAAAACGTGATCCGTGAAAACTTAAATAAACTGTATAGATTAGGGGAGCTAAAGTAAACAGCATGAGCCAGGTAATAGCGGGTGCAATAAACCATTTTTTCCCCTGCTCTTTAAGAGGTATCCTCTTTTTTTCCACGCCCAACGCAACCTCCTCCTTCAAAATAGGGGGCTGGTTTGTCATCCCAACCAGCCCCCTAACCCATTATTTTCTGTCAATCAGTACCGAAAAATTATTCTCCAGTATAACCAATTGCATCCCAATACAAAGCTTTCTGTTCTTCTCGACCTAATTCTTCGGTGATATTTTCCCAATCACTGGCAACACGATCAAGAGCTTCTTGAGGTGATGCTTGACCAGTTAGGGCTTCCGACATATGGATATCCAAGCTTTCAATGTAATCGGCAGCTCCGGCAATTCTCAGGTAAGGAATACTTAGTGGGTACTTGAACCACATTGTATTATAAGCATCTAAGAATTCACGAATGTCGGCCTCATTATAACCAGTCGTTGTATAATCTTCAATTTTTGCTTGACCTTCTGGTTCTAAAAAGTCATAGATTGTCCCTGGGTCGATTCCACTCCATCCCCAAGCAACATTCCAGTGGTTAATCTCCGGTGTTGCTTGCCAGGAGAAGAAATGAGCTATCATATCAGGATCTTCAGCATATTTGGTGATAACTCCATGCCAGGATGCACCTGATTCATTCGCTACTAAATTAGATTTATCCATCTTCACCCATGCATTGGTTTCTAGGTCATAAACCTCGCTACTACCAGGAATGGGAACCACGCCAAGCTTTCCTTGAACGACAGAAACGCGGGTGTCTTGAGACAAGGTTCCCACATCACCGAAGGTAAAGACCATGGCGCAATCTCCTCTAAGGAAGATATCCCAGGCTTCTCCCAAGCCCCAACTAACCATAGCGGCTGGACCATACTTGCAGAGTTCAACTAACATTTCCATAGCTTTTACGTGTCCAGGGGTGTTGGTTAAAGGTTTCATGGTTTCCGGATCAAACCAAAATTGATTGTGAAAGCGGGTTACCTTAGCTGGATTATCACCGGGAGCCGGCATGACGACAAAGCCACCTGCTAAGGCAATATAGTTAAAGAAACCTTGCTCGCCAACTTTAAGATGCATACTGATTCCAAAGTCTTCCTTTCCATCTCCATTCCAGTCTTTCCCATTAAAAAACTTAGCTAAATCAAGAATTTCCTGCCAACTATCTGGACGGACTGGCAAATCATAATTGAATTCGTTTTTAAATTCTTCCTGCCATTTAGGATCATTGAAGAGGTCTTTTCTAAAATAAATGACCATTCCATCGTGGTCATTATTAAAACCATACCATTTTCCTCCCCACTGATAAAGCTCGCGAATTGGTGCTGCAATTGCATCCCGATTCCACTTGGGCATTCTTGCATCATCAAAATATTTATCAATGGGAATGATCCAATCATTGGCAATGTAATCGCCATAGAAGAAACTTGGGCCAACTATGGCATCGTAATTCCCAGTCTCGGTTGCTAAATCGGTAAAGATTTTTGCTTGTAATTCACCAAAAGGAATTTCAGCGACATCGTAGGTTGCTCCGGTCAGCTTTTCCCAAAAAGGTCGCCAAAAGAAAAGAGGACCAGAAATGGCTCCGTGGGGGCCTGATGCTAAAACTGCGATCGTGAATTTCTTTCCTTGCCATGAAGGGTCAGGTTGTCCCTTATCAGCAGCTTCAAAAACTGCATTAGCTGTATCTATTTCCAATTGGTCCATATCCTGAGCAAAAGCAAATGATATTAAAGCTGAAACAACGACTAAAACCAATACTCCTAATAAAATTTTTGTTCCTTTTTTCCTCACAATTCATTCCTCCTTTTTAAATTTTTACTCCAATTTGGATTAAAATACCACTTAATAAAAAAATTATTGCACCTCCTTCTTTTTTTCTTTATTTTTGGTGTTCCTGCAGTATAAAACTAAACAAGAAATGAATTTTTGGTTTCAACCTTATTTTCTAAATTTTGATCCTTTTAACTAATTTTAATTTTTGCAAAGACACACTATGGTTAATCACTTACTCATAACGAATTGGTTAATTATAATTATCTGATTATCTATCATTATAATATATTTTATAGATATTTTTCATTATTAATATTATTATATCTGAATATAACTCTTCTTTTCATTTTTATTATGAATTATTATAACATACAAATTTTGTTATAATATAGTATTTTTTATTATATAATATCGTGTGTGAATTATTAACTTAGCACTATTTTTGGGATGATTTTGAATTCATTGATTATATATTTCTCGGGTTTTATTAAATTTAAATTTTAATGATTCAGAAAAGTGCAGTAACAATAAGGGACGGTAAAACAGCTCAAATTATTCCACTATTATTAGCTCTTTATGAAAATCATCTATAATATTAATCTAATAGATGGTCGGATTAGTTCCCTATTTTAAAAATTGTGTCTTTAGTATATAAAACAGAAAATGGATCTTATCCTTTTTATTATTACTTAAAAAATATTTTGCTAAATGAGATTCTCCCGCCTTTCAGGAAAAGAAACCGGACTCTTCAGAATGACTCATTGTGAAAATGAGATTGCCATATCATTCAATCAAAGAACGGTTGGACTCATCGCAATGATATTCTTAGATAGGTATTTTCATCTTCATCTGTTATAAAGAAAGCGGCATAAGAGCTTATCTAAAAAGAAACATAAAGGGATTTTGTCATTAAAATAATAATCCTAAAATATCTATAAATTTTCAGCTTCTTCCTTGGCAATCCGACTCCATCGTTTTACATTTTCTGGATTCTTCCCAATAGTGTGGTTATCTTTCATAATGATTTCTACTCGGCAATTTTTTGCAATTTGAAAAGCCTTGCTAATTTTCTTTCGGATATAGTCCTCGTCGATTTGAGGAACAGCTAAATCAGCCGGGTTCGGTTTCAATGAATAAATATAATCTGAGCCTAAATATTCAGCCATAACTTCCGGATTAGCCCAAGGTGAAACAGAAATCCTTCGCAAACGTGGGAACTTTTTTACCACTTGCCATCGCTTATCAATTGGCTCGCAACACCCATAACAG
>MWBQ01000042.1 GCA_002069605.1 Candidatus Atribacteria bacterium ADurb.Bin276 | reverse complement strand
TATTCCCAATATTACTATAAAATATTAGCATAAGTGGGTGAAAATAATTTACAGAATAATTGTGACACAGCCTGAATGACGGAGTGGGTGGATGAGATTCTTGCTTCAAACCATACACTCCTCAAAACGATAGAATGGGTGGATGAGATTACTTAGCTGTACTACAGCAATAAAGATATGGTTTATTTTCCCTTCAGGACCTGGTCAGAGGTCGAGGAATTTTGTTTCCTCCCAGGTAAGCAGCGCGAATTCTCTCATCATTCTTTAAATCTTCCGGTTTACCTTGGATAGGGATTTTTCCCGTTTCTAATATATAGGCATAATTAGATATACTCAGAGCTTTTCGGGCATTTTGCTCTACCAATAAAATTGAAACCTTCTCTTCTTGGTGGATTTGTTTGATAACCCGAAATATTTCTTGAACAATAATTGGCGCCAATCCTAACGAAGGTTCATCCATGAGAAGAATTTGGGGCTTACATATCAGTCCACGGCCGATGGCAAGCATTTGCTGCTCACCCCCAGAAAGAGTTCCAGCCAGTTGCTTTCTTCGTTCCTTTAGAATAGGAAAGAGTTCAAAGATCCATTCTTTAATTTTGGTAATTTCTTTTCCCATTGGCTGATTTCGAATCCCATACCCTCCCAAATTTAGATTTTCGTCAACCGTCAAAGTGGCAAATACTCTTCTTCCTTCTGGAACATGAGAAAGACCATAAGCAATTCTCTGATAAGGAAGAATAGTATCGAGGTTTTTCCCTTTTAAAAGGACACTTCCGCTTCTAATAGGAATTAAACCAGAGATGGCTTTTAGTAAGGTGGTTTTTCCTGCTCCATTGGCACCTAAAACCGCTACGATATCCCCCAAGTTGAGTTCCAGAGTGATACCTTTCAAGGCTTGAACTGCTCCGTAGGAAACTTCTAAATTTTGAATAGCAAGCAGTTGTTCCACCCTACTCTTCCTCCTTACCCAGGTAAGCTTCAATAACCACTGGATGATTGTATATGTTGTTTGGTATACCCTCGGCAATTTTTGAACCCATATCCATTACCGCAATCCAATCGGATACACCCATGACAACATTCATATCATGTTCTATGAGCAGGATAGTAAAACCTTCAGCTATCAAACTTTGAAGCAGTTCCATCAATTCTTCTGATTCTTTATCGTTCAGTCCCGAGGAAGGTTCATCCAAAATGAGCAACTGGGGTGAGGTTGCCAAAGCCCGGGCAATCTCCAGATAGCGTTGTTTTCCATAGGGAAGATTTTTTGCCAGTTCGTTACGGTATTCCCAGAGACCAACCTGATGAAGGCGATGGGAAGAGATTTCAACAATGGCTTTTTCTTCCTGATGTTGAGCTGGAGTTCGTAAAATTGCTGACCAATAGTTGGTCCGGGCATGACAATGAGGTCCGGACATGACGTTTTCCAAACAAGTCATATTGGGAAATAATCGGATGTTTTGAAAAGTGCGAGCTATTCCTTTCTGAACGATTTGATGAGGTTTCAACCCAGTGATTTCTTGGTTTTGAAAAAAAACTTGACCTTGGCTGGGTCGGTAAATTCCGGTGATGATATTAAAAATGGTAGTTTTTCCGGCACCATTTGGTCCAATCAAGCTGGTTATATGTTTCGGTTTGACTTGGAGATCGAAAAGATTTACTGCAGTGAGACCGCCAAAATGAAGAGTGATTCGTCGTGTTTCCAGAATCGTTGAAGAATTAGGATTGGTCATTTCAGGAAGAGAAGTTCGAAGGTTTTGAACTCGATTCTGCCCATTTTGAACCAGGACTTCCTCCGGTTGAGGGAGATTTCGTATTCCCAAACCTTCAATGCCTAAATGCCCTCTTTTTCTTGGCAGTATCCCTCCTGGACGGAAAACCATCATGACCATGAGAGCGGCACCAAAAAATAAGAGTCGGAAACTAGCAAATTGTCGGAAAATCTCCGGAAAAACCACGATAACAGCAGCACCGAAAAGAGTTCCGGGCACCGAACCCAATCCACCTAATAAGACGATGCAAAAGAGTAAAGCCGATTCCATAAAGAGGAAACTATCCGGCGAAACGATCATCATTTTGGAAGCATATACATTTCCGGTTATGCCGGCAATAGCTGCGCCCAGGACAAAAGCCAGCAGCTTATAGGAACGCACGTCGATTCCGTTTAATTCAGCAGCAATTTCGTCTTCACGAATGTAGTTCCAAGCCCGGCCGATCCGGGAACGTTGTAATCGGATCAAAGCAATGATGGCTAAGGCAATCAGTCCCCAGATGAGATAATAAAAATGAGTCGAACTTAATATCATCAAAGGGCCGATTTGAGGAACGCCTATTCCGGTAATCCCATTGGGTCCGTTGGTAATTCCCCAGGGATTATTGATAATGATGATGCGAACAATCTCTCCGATACCTATGGTAACGATACAGAGGTAGTCGCCCCGCAGGTGAATGACCGGTGACATGACAAGATAAGCGAAAGCTCCAGCCATGATGGCGCTCAAAGGAAGCAAAAGTAATATGGGAATATTAAATTGGGTGTTTAGGATGGCAGTCGTGTATGCTCCGATAGCATAAAAGGCAGTATGGCCAAGATCAAAGAGCCCTACTTCACCCAAAACGATGTTGAGACTCAAACCCAGTAAAGAATAAATGCCTACAAAAAAAGCGACGTCAATCCAATAGTCGTTCATAAAAGGAAAAAATGGTAACAAAAGAAAAAGAAGAACAATCAAGCCGTTGAACCATTTCTGGGAAAATGGAGAACGTCTTGGTTGGTGAGGATAACTGCTTTCTTGGGTATTTTGGATGCGTTGTTGAAAAATATGAGTCAGGTCCATTTCTATTTATACCTTTTCGGCAATTTTTTCACCAATAAGACCGGTTGGTCGCCAAATGAGGACTAGAATGAGAACGATAAAAATGAATCCATCTTTCCAGGCTCCTCCACTGGGAAAATAACCAGCGAAAAGCGATTCCATGATTCCTAACAGCAAGCCTCCAATCATGGCACCTGGTATATTACCGATTCCTCCCAATATAGTTGCGGTAAAAGCTTTGAGCCCATAGTTCCATCCCATGTTAAATTGGATCGATCGATAATACATTCCATTCATCACGCCCGCCATGCCTCCTAAAGCCGGCCCCAAGGCAAAGACGAAGAAAATTACTTTACGTATATCGATACCCAACATGGTAGCGGTTTCTCGGTCCAATGCTGCTGCCCGAACCGCAGCACCAAAGGTGGTTTTTTCTACAATATAATAAATGACTGCCATCAGAAAAAAAGAGAAAAAAAGGATGAAAACTTTTAAAAGTGTGATGTGAATTCCAAAGAAGTCAAAAGCAGCCGAAGGAACAACTTCACTGGGATAAGCCTGAAAGCGTGGTCCCCACACTGCCATAATCCCATTTTGGATGAATATTGACATTCCTAATGCTGATACCACTAAAGGCAGCCTTCCGGCTGGGTAAACCGGCCGATAGGCTGCCTTTTCTACTAAAATTCCAGCTATAGCGACAGTAATAAAGGTGATGAGTAAGGTTACTGCCATTCCGCCCCAAATCCCAAAGATTTGGGTAATGCGACCAGAACCCCAGATCAGAATGGTATACCCAACATAACTCCCAAAAGCAAAGAGATCACCGTGGGCAAAATTGATGAGTTTCATAACCCCATAAACCATTGAATAACCTAAGGCCACTAAGGCATAAAAAGAACCAATGGTGAGACCATTGAGTAATTGTTCAAAAAATATTCCCACGGCGAACCCCCAGTATTAAGAGAAATGGTTAATTTTCGATTTAGGGTTGATAGATCTGAAGCTTTCCTTCATCGTTGTATTCATACATGGCATAGGGAATATCTTTTCGATCACCACGTTCAGTAAAAAGAATTTTCCCGGTAACCCCTTCGGCATTGGTCATCGATCGCATCGCATTGGCGATGTCTTCTGATTGGGTTGAGTTGGCATTTTTTATGGCTTGTACTAAGGCGAACAAGCCATCAGCAGCATAAATCGGCCAGGGAGAAGATGGAATATCACCGAATTTTGCCCGGTAGGCTTCAAGGAAGACTTTCGATATGGGAGTGTCGATGTCTTGTGGCATTGGTTCTTGGGTCATTAATGTTCCTTTAGCATACTCGATGCCAGCAATCTTTACAAAGTCGTCATTGGGGACAGCGTTGCTGCCCACAAAGGGAATGGTTATTCCTGCTTCTCGGCCTTGTCGGACCAGCAGACCAGCTTCGGGATAGTAGGCGGTATAATACCATACATCCGGTTGGGTTTCTCTCAGTTTGGTGATTGCTGCACTGTAATCTTTCTCTTTGGGGGTCACCGCGTCATAATAAACCACTTCGGCTTTTCCCTCTTGAAGATAAGGTTCCAAGTATTTCAAAGTTTCTTCAGCAACCCCTTTTCCGTAAGTTTGATTATCATGCATAATAGCAATTCGTTTCCATCCCATAGCTTCAACTGCAAATTTAGCGAAAAATTGACCTTGAGAATCATCGCGACCACAAGTTCGGAAGAAATATTTTCGATCTTTACTCATAGTCAATCTCACTGCAGTACATCCATAACCAACCGAAACCATTTTGTTCCGTTCGAATAAATCGGCAGCTGGTTCGGTAACTGACGAACCATAACTTCCAATAACAGCAACCACCTTTTGAGAAATGAGTTTTTGAGCGGCTAAGGCACTATCTTTGGGATTAGATCCATCATCGGCGATGATTATTTCTACTGGTCGTCCATTAATACCACCTTCTTGATTGATGAGCTCGGCGGCAATTTCAACACATTGTTTTGCCATTTGGCCTTCAATGGCGTAATCACCGGTAATCGGTGCCTGAAGACCAATAATGACTGGCTCCTCTGCCCAGCAGGATAAACTGCTTAACAGAAAAATCCCGACCGTGAATACTATTAAAAAAATCTTATTTCTTTTCACTTTTCCACCCTCCAATTATCAATATTAAAATAAGACTCAATTTTCTTCCTTTACCTAATCGCTAAATTATAACAAAATATTGAGGATTTTTTTAATAATGTTATGAGCTTTTGGAGAAGATTTTTTATAAAAAGAAAAAAATGTCCCCTGCTTTATGGGGGAGGTGTTCTTTTCCTTGGGTAATTTTATTCCAAGGAATTAGTAATTGGGTTGGGGAGTAACCAAGACATCAGGAATACTTAATTTCAATTTTCCGCTTACTGACGGACTCAATTTTAAATTGATTTCCAACTGGAGTTCATCTTTCCAGCGAGGTTTGATTTTATAGTGTTGGGGATCAGGAGGAAAATAAACCTCATAGGAAAGAGTATATTCTCCAGAAACCGAGAGCGGTTCATCTTGGTTGGAAGATTTAATTTCCGGATTGGTCAGCAATTGAACAATTTCATGATTTTCACCAAAAATTTGAATAAGAATTTCTTTTTTGAGCTTTCGATTGCTTAATTCTGCCGAAAATTCTCTGACCAGTTTTTCCAGCTGATTGATGTCTTCTGAGGGAATTTCTTGCTGAAGAGCAATTTTATCACTGACTATTTTGAGAATTTCAAAAACAGCCCGGGCACATTCAAAACGAGTGAGGATGGTTTTTTTTGAGGGAAGATTTTGGATAGATAATTGGGGAGAATATTTAGATTCTAAAACGTGCAAAGCTTGAATTGACCAGTGATGGGAAGGAATTTCGCTAAAAGAATGAGCGAAGACCGCTCCAGGTATAAAAAAAACCAACAAAATTAAAGAGAGGATTTTCATATATTTCACCAAATTCAGAGCTTTTTAACTTCTTTTATTCTTATTCTACTCAAAAAGTTTCTTACTCATGATAATATTGAGTAAAGAAATAATGATTTGCTTTATGATAAATCCTCCTAAGGATAATGATGTTGTATGAAATTTATCATGAGGACGGGTGATTTCTTATGAAATCCAAATTTAAATTTAATCCTCGTTTTTTGGCTGAAGGAGGCATGGTTTTAGCGCTGGCTTCCGGATTGAGCATGGTTAAACTTTTTTCAGCACCCTATGGCGGATCGGTAACTGCTGCAAGCATGGTTCCCATCCTCCTTTTTTCTATCCTTCGCGGACCCAAAGGAGGATTGTTAGTTGCAGTGATCTACGGAATGCTCCAATTTATTTTAGGACCGATATTCCTAACCCCCCTTCAATTCCTTCTTGATTTCCCCTTAGCATTTGGTTCTTTAGGGTTAGCAGGAGTAGTCTTATCACCACTTATCTGGGAAGGGTTAAACCGTTCCCAACGAATAATACGAGTTATTGGAGCAGTTTGTCTTGGTATTGGAGGTCGGCTGCTGTGCCATTATTTAGCTGGTGTCGTATTTTGGGGTCAATATGCGCCAGAGGGGATGTCACCGTGGATTTATTCATTAATTTATAATGGAAGTTACTTGGGGATCGAGTTCTTGATCAGTGTTTTGGTTATTTGGTTACTCATCCCCCGTTTTTCCGATTTAATAAAAAGGAGTCGGGCCTTATAAGAGCGATGAAAATATAGGTTATAATATTTTAAAAAATATTGTATCGGATGGATACGATTAATTGAAGGAAGGTCAAAAATTTGGATCAATATTGGATTAAAAAACCAATTTCCTCGATCTTCACCGGATTTTTATTTTTGTTTTTTTTCAATCCTCTGCTTTGGGCGGCCAATTCTTCTCCCTTCTTTCAGTTTTCAACCATCAATGCTCTTCTTGAGGGTGTATATGATGGAGAATTAACTATTCAAGAACTCATACAAAAAGGAGAGATAGGCTTAGGAACTTTTGATGCTCTCGATGGTGAAATGGTGATAATCAATGGTCGATGTTTTCGAGTGAATAGTCAAGGGATTGTCGAAGAAGTGACATTGGATGAAACAACCCCTTTTGCGGCTATAGCTCAGGCTTCTTTCTCCAATTCTCATTATTTGTTTTTAATTGATTCCCTTGAAGAGCTGGAATCGGAATTGGATCAAATAATTGAGAATCCCAACTTGATTCATATTTTTCACATTGAAGCCGACTTCCAAACTCTCAAGGCTCGTAGTGTGCATCGCCAAACTAAGCCCTATCCACCACTTACTCAGGTTACTCCTAACCAAGCAGTTTTTGAATTCACAGAAATGAGCGGTGATTTAGTAGGTTTTTGGTGCCCACAATTTTTTGAAGGTCTCAATGTATCCGGCTACCATTTTCATTTTATCGATAAAGACTTGAAACATGGTGGTCACCTATTGGATTGTTCTTTTTTGTTAGGCACTGTTCATATATCACCCTGCTATGATTTTTTCGTACAGCTTCCCCACAACCAAGAATTTGCCAGAGCCAACCTTGCTGGCAAGAGGATTGATGAAATTCAACAGGTTGAAAAATAAAAAATTCCCGAATACGGGTTAAAAGAATAGGAGTATTTTTATGATTACACCAAGAATGGGTTTTGTTATTTACGGAGTTCACAAAGACGGATTAAAAGATCCAATGGGGAATCTTTTCATTGATGAAAAAGTGATCGCTCAATCAAAGAAAGCATTAAACGATCGAGGCGTTGAGCTGGTTGAATACCCTATCGTGGTGGCAACCAAAGAGGAAGCCCGATTAGCACTCAAAACCATGAAAGATGATGAAAAGATTGATGGAGTTATTTTATTTTCCGGTACTTGGATTTGGGCATCGAATATGATTGCTGCCATCAGAGATTATGGAATGACTGGAAAAGGCATTTGCATCTGGACCCATCCAGGATCGCAGGGATGGCGACCAGTGGGCGGCTTGGTTTTGCATGGAGCCCTCCTGGAAGTAGGGATTCCTCATAAATTTGTTTATGGATTAGCCGATGAAGCCCACGAAATAGATAGAATTGTTCATTTCAGTCAGGCATGCCATTTGAAGAATCGCTTAAACCAAGCTACTATTGGAGCTTTTGGTGGACGAGGAATGGGACAAACGGTTGGTGTTGCTGACCCTTCCCAATGGATGAGAGTTTTTGGTTTAGATATTGATTCTCGAGACACTACCGAGCTCATTCGTACTGCTGAAGAAGTGACCCCCGATCAACTTAAAAAGCTTGAACCACGTATAATCAAACTCTTTGGCAATCTGCCCGAATCATCGGTGGTGAATGAACGGTCTCTTCGCCTTTATTTAGCAATCAAAACCCTGGTTGAAAAAGAAAAATGGGAATTTTACACCATCCAATCCTTCCCTGGATTAGGAGATGATTATTCCGCTACCTGTTTTGCCCAGTCAATGATGCTTGAGGATCGAGTAGGAACCTCAACCCTGGGAGATTTTAACACCGCTTTAACGGTTTATCTTATGACCCGTTTAAGCGCTGAACCGGTGTATTATGGTGATCTTCAACATATCGATAAAAAACATCGGGAGATTAAGATCATTGGAGATGGTGCCATACCACCTTCTTTAGCTGGGAAAGTTGGCCCTGCAGGATTTTCAGTTCACGGAATTCCGACTGAAGGGCAAGCCGGTGGATTATCGATACGAGCCGTTGCGAAAGTTGGAAAGGGAATTCTGGCTCGTTTAGGAAGAGTAAACGGAGAATTTCAAATGGTCATAGTTCCAGTATCGATCTTTGAGCCATCTCAGGAAACAATTATGAGCAGATTGGACGAATGTGGGATACCTTTCTGGCCTCATGGCTTTGTTACAGTGGAGGGTGATATTGATTGTTTACTGGAAAATTGGATGAATGAGTATGCTTGTTTGGGATATGGAGAAGAGCTTTATCCGGTGATGGTAGAATTTTGTAAATTAACCGGAATAACAGTGGTTTTACCATAGCAGGTTTTAATTTTGAAGCAAAAGTAACGGATAGCTTTATTGACTATAAGATGAGGGAGGGATAATTGAAGTCGAGATGGATACACTAACCAATAACTATTCTCTGAAAAAAAGACTGAGCCTTTTCTTTTTAGAAAAGAAAAATGGTGTTGCGTATTTATTGTTGGTACCAAGTTTAGTGCTTATATTCGGGATTCTAATCTATCCCCTCCTCTATTCTCTTTTTATTAGTTTTCACGACTATCTTCTCACTAAGCCCGGAATCTACAATTTTATTGGATTTGCCAACTATCTTGAAGCTTTACAGAGTAGTTTCTTTTTAAAAAGCGTCGTTCGTACCCTTTATTTTGCCTTTGCTACTGTAGGACTTGAACTGGTTTTGGGTTTAGGGGTAGCTTTAGTGCTTCAACAGAAATTTCGAGGGAGAGGTTTGGTAAGAGGTTTGATCATTCTTCCTTGGGCATTGCCAACTTCAGTGAATGGGATTATGTGGAAATGGATATATAATGCCAATTATGGGGTTCTAAATGCCCTTTTAAAGCGTTTAGGGGTGATTGAACGCTATCAAGTCTGGTTGGCCGATCCAACCCGGGCACTTCACTTGGTCATGTTAGCCAATATCTGGAAGGAAACACCGGTTGGAGTATTGATGTTTTTGGCAGTTTTAGAACAAATTCCGCGCGAACTCTACGAAGCAGCCTTAGTCGATGGAGCGAATACCCTAAAGAAATTTTGGTATATCACCCTTCCCATGCTAAAGCCGATGATTGTTACTTTAGCCATCATTAAAATCATCTGGGCAATTCGGGAATTTGATATTTTCTATATCATTACCCGGGGTGGTCCTGGAGAGGGCACTAGTGTCTTAAGCTATTACGCTTATCTTAATAGTTTCAAATTTTCACGGATGGGATTTGGAAGTGCCATTGCTTATTTAGTTATCGTTCTAGTTATTTTTATTGGTATCCCCTATTTTCGCTATATGCGAAAGCAGGAGGTTGATTAAAGATGGATATTAAAACGAAAAGGAAATTGAACCAATTATTCCTTTGGATTGCTGTCGCAGTAATCCTTATTGCAGTGTTAGCCCCTTTTCTTTGGTTAGTTATATCCAGTATATCCCATAAGGTAGATTTAACCAGTGTTCCACTACGTTTTTTCTCCAAAAAGCCAACTTTTGAGAATTATTTGAAGATATTTTATGGTGGTCGGGGAGTAACCGATGCTGCTTCTCAGTTTGGTCAATGTACAATTAATAGTCTTATTGTTGCATTTTTTGTAACTCTGATCTCAATGGTTGCTGGTTCCTTGGCTGCTTATGGATTAACCCGGCTTGATTTTCGAGGGAAAGGGTTCATTGGAACCTCGATAATTTTGCCTCAAATACTTCCTCCCATTGCTCTAATAATCCCATTGTTTTTAATTATCAATGGATTTGGATTGGTCGATACTCGGCTCTCTTTAATTTTAACTTATATTTCTTTTATTCTCCCTCTGGTAATCCGACTGATGATGGGTCATTTTGCTTCCATTCCTTCCAGCATTGAGGAGGCAGCTCGAATTGATGGGTGTACTCGAATTGGAGCATTAATGAGAATTGTCCTTCCCCTTTCAGCACCCGGAATAGCTGCCACATCGATTTTTGCTTTTATTATTGCCTGGAATGAGTTTTTCTTTGCTTTAATTTTTGCTTCAACCCAGTCGTCGAAAACCCTGTCGGTTTTGGTTGAAGAATTCAGTAGTAAATTTGGTTCTGATTTTATTTCCATGAGCACAGCCGGAGTTTTAGCCAGTCTTCCACCAGTTATTCTGGCTTTAATTTTTCAAAAGTTTATCATTCAGGGGTTAACAGCCGGATCGGTGAAAGGGTAAATATTCTTAATAGTATCGTACCAGGTAGGAAGGATAGTTTCTCCTACTACTTTTATGGCAGAAAATGGGGTGAAAATCCAAAATTCGACATGCCATGGCATGTCGCTACATTAAATGAAGAACGGGCACAATACATTGTACCCCTGAATTATTAATTCTTTTGTGGGGCTTGATTTATCATGCCCGTGGATATTTAGGATAGACTTTCATGCTGCTTTACAGCATTAGTTGATGATGATAAGAGTTGCCCCCTCACCCTGATCCTTTTCCACGGAGGGGCGAGGGAAAAATAAGTTCCCCCTTTAGCAAAAGGAGTAAGGGGGATTTGAATTTTTGGAAACCAATCGAATCCTGAATGTTCTCTCTTTAGGCAAAGGGAGAGAAAAAAAAGATTGAACTCATGAGATTGCCACGTCACTTCGTTCCTCGCAATGACGATTCAGAGTTCGAAGGTGAGGATGAGGGTGAAAGCACAAAATGAAATCCTGGTTGGTTGCTCTAAAAGAAAACCTTTAAAAAACGTTCTGGTACTTTCAAGGTAGATAAATTTTTATTCACTGTTATAAATAGGAAGATTATAAAAAAATAAAAGAAGGAGGTGTAATCAGAATAAGATTATTTTGAGTAGAATAAAACCAAATTTGGAGGTAAAAATATGAAAACCCAAAAAAATGTTTGGATTTTATTGTTAGCAATGGTTTGGATTTTATCTATAGTAATGGTTAGTAATAGCCAGGAACAAATTGCAGTCATTATGCCTCGTCATGAGATGGATGTTAAGGGTTTGTGGGAACAACAAACCCGAGAATTTGAAAAAGAAACCGGTATCAAAGTAGAATTAATCACCATGGCCTGGGACCGAGTGGCGGATAAAGTTCTCACCGAATTGGCTGCAGGCGGAACATCTTTTGATGTTATCGAATTTGATAATGCCTGGGTAGCTAAGTTTAATGAAGCCGGTTGGTTGGTTCCGCTCAACCAATATATGGAAGCTGATGTTATCGATCAAATGTTACCAGGTTTAGTGAATACTTTCAGTGTCGATGGCACTCTTTATGGTATTGTATGGAATAACGATACCCGTTTTTTCATGTATAACGGAAAGAAGTTAAAAGATGCTGGTATTGCTGAACCTCCACATACCTGGGCAGAATTTGTCGAGCAGTCACAGAAAATGATTACCGCCAACTTGATTCAATACGGAAGCAGTGAAGCTGCTGAACAAAGCCAATCTCTTGCGAATTGGCATACCTTTATAAGCTATAGCTTTGGTTCTGATCTGTTTAACAATGAAGGGAAACCAACCTTTTTAGAACAACCAGCGATCGATGCTCTCACTTTCATGGCTGATTGCTTCCTGAATACCAAGGTCATTGATCCAGCTTCGCTCACCATGAACCAGGAAATGACCGCTAATGTTTTTTATAATGGAAGTACAGCCTTTTTCCCCCAAGCTTGGCCAGGTGTTTATAACGCCTCAAACGACCCATCAATTTCGCAAATAGTTGGAGAAATTGAAATAGCTGAATATATCCCGGCAGTAAAACCAGAATATCAAGCAACCTTGAACCTTCCAGAAGCTTTGGCTATTCCAGCAACATCAAAAAATCCCGAAGCAGCCTGGAAATATATTGAATATATGACCAGTCCGGAGAGAGACAAAGTTCGTTCTTTGGAAATCGGAACTCTTCCGATCTGGAAGGCTCATTTTGAAGATCCCGAGCTATTGGCTCTCTATCCTTATTGGAAAAATTTCGGAAAACAAGCAGAATTTGCCCGAGCTCTTCCTCAGCTCACCTGGTATGATGAGTGGTCCTATGCTGAACAGATTGAAGTTCAGAATGCTTTAATGGGAACCAAAACTCCGCAGGAAGCCCTCCAAAGCATGTACGATGCTATTGAGAAAAACATTCAATAAAAGATAAACCAAGGCGAGAGGACCCTCTCGCCTTGGTTTAAATCCAAAAATTGGAAAGCGTAAAAAAATCTCTATTAATACTGATAGACATAAGGTGGAAATTGTAAAAACCTCACCTATTTATATCAACCACTGCTTCCCTTTTAGCATTTTTTACCAAAGGTGAATTGATAATTTTCAACTTCGCAGTCGTTGTGGTAAGTTCTTTCTGCTAAAAGAATGAGCACGTTAACCGGTTGATCTCCTTTGGCATATGCGGCGTGATGCCATACTCCAATTTTTAGTCTGACCAAGGTAAGTTTGGGAACTTCGAAGATTTCGACTTTCATATCTTCAGATTTTTCTGCTGAAGCACCAACATGGATAAGCACGTCTCCATCAAGAGGCAACATTCCCTCTTCAGTATCGTTATGATGTTCGGTAACTTCAATTTTTAAGTCACGAGGGAAAACCCGACATAAGGAGACTCCCAGGATTGAACTTCCTAAATTTTGCAAAACTAAATCAGGATAAAATTCAATTGGTGGTTGTCCGATTCTTTGGTATTTTTCTGGACTGACCTTATCGATTTGAACAAAATCTCCATATTTTTGGAATGTTTCATAAGTAAGTGGTTGGATTTGAACGGTGCTCATAAGGCTCTCTCCTTTAGTATTTTGTATTAAATAATTTTTTATTTTCTTATTGTAACAATTTTTTGAGAAATGGTCGATTTAATAAATCCTGGAACAAGCAATGATTGGAAATGCAGGAAAGAATTGATCGTGTGAGAGTGAATAATGATCATTAAATAAGAAAGCACGCCATCTCGAATCCTTTTTAAGGAGTTATGATTCATTTTTTTTCAATTTTAAAACGAAATGATTCTGCAACCCAGCAAAGCTGTTGATATCCGGTGAAAAACCGGTGAATAAAAAGTCTTTTGCATAGCAATTAAAGCTATTTCGCTTAATATTGAAGTTATCCACAAAAACCATCCGGATGAAGTTTCGTATATAAAATTATCATGTAATAGGGGGAAGATATTTATGGTAGTCCAGGTGGGTAGAGGAATATTTTGGGTTGTAAATGATATTCGGATACTCCAAAAAAAAGATGGTTCTTTTTGGTTGTTATTTGATGATCGGGTAATTGAGCTCAATCGGGATCAAATTCAAGCTTTTGGTTTTGATTCTTATGATATTTTCCCGGTTGAAGACTGGGAAGTTGAAGTTAAGGCAGAATTTTCAGAACAGTAAATTTCCAACCTGTATTAGCACCAGAAAATTATGTCATGAAAAAGAAATTAAATAGAAATTTGAAAAAAATCAGCTCCGACGAAAACCCTAAAATGAGGTATAAAATTATTCCAACCTCGATCTCACTCAACCAGGTTTTTCCCGTTCCTCGTTATCTAAACGATGAAATTATCCTGTTGGAAAGTGATGTTCAGTACGATGATACTTAACTCATTTCTGTTTACTCTTCACTGGTTTTGGGATATGAGGTTTTAAAAAACCATTTCGATACGCTTCAAGGGCAATAACCCGTAATGCTTTCAAATTGACTTCGTCATTGACTTCGGGAAAAATTTTCCACATTTTACAGTCTTGAGTTTTAACTCCACAGATAAGATAAACATCGTTATTGATTTGTTGGTATTGAAATCTATCTTTTTGACTGCTTTGTAATAAAAGTTCAGAGAGTTCTTTTAGATTGAGTGTGTATATATATTCTTCAAAATTCATGCTTATCGCTCCATTTATTTGCTATCTCTATTTGTTACAACCCAAAAGAATAAGATTTATGCCAGGTGTCATAATAATACGATCATAAATAATTAGAAAATTAATAGGTAAGATATAAAAAGATTGGTCGATAAGACCTTTCTCAGTTATAATCCTTTTATGAAAAAATATTCCTTAATATGGTTTTTTATCCTAATCATCCTGGTTGTTCTTTCTAAGCCGGTATTTCCTCAACGTTTTGATCCTTATTTGGATTGGCGGGAAATGGATACCGGTCATTTTCTGGTGGTTTTTCCAGCTTCTTTAAAGGATGTAGCTTTAGAAGTTGCCATACTTGCCGAAGGTATTCTTTCTCAAATCGAAACTTTCCTCAACACCACTCTTTCTTTTCGACCGGCAATCGTCCTGACAGATAATACCGATATTCCCAATGGCCAAGCCGATCCTCTTCAAGGCGAAATCCATTTGGTTATCTCTCAACCTTACAACCAATTTTTAGGAACTAAGTTTCGAAACTGGATACATATGGTTTTGGCTCACGAATTAACCCATATGCTTCATCTTGAAGCAGCAAGTCCCGAAATCAAACGTTGGCGAAAACTTTTAGGATATGTAGTCCTTCCCAATGTTATTCAACCAATGTGGGCATGGGAAGGATATGCCATGTATGCTGAAAATCACTTTGGTACCCAAGGTCGGTTGTCTGATACATTATACGATATGTATTTGAGAGAAATGGCTTTGGGGAATCATTTCGAACCCTCTCATCTCTTAGGTGGATACAGCTATCTTGACCGATGGCCAGGTCAGAATGGCTGCTATATCTATGGTGCCAGTATTTGTCAATTCATTGCCGATTATTTTGGTGAGAAAAAATTAGGTGAGATTAGTACTCTTTGTTCGGATAACTTTCATATTTATGGATTTGATCGGGCACTTAAAAAAGCCATCGGTGTTGATACCGATGAATTGTGGAAGCTCTGGGAGGAAAATCTTAAGGAAAAATACCAAAACCAATACCAAAAAATTCAATGCCAAAAAACAACCCTAATTTCTTTTATAACTGATCGAGGGTATTATGTATCCGGCTTAAGCCTTTCTCCTGACGGAGAGAAGTTAATTTACTCATTATCCCACCCTCAATTTATCTCAGGATTACGGCTTCGTGACCTAAAAGGTAGCCAGGAGCGCTTAATAGTCAAGGGCTCAATCGTTGGAAGTCCAGTTTTTTCCCACGATGAAAGATATTTAGTCTATTCAAAAATGGTTCCAGAAAAATATTATTCCTGGTTTGATATCTTTTGCTATGATTTGGATACCGGGAAAGAAAGTAGGCTGACTCATGGCCTTCGGGCTTTTAGTCCATTTTTCCAAAATGGAAAAGTGTTTTTTCTAAGAAGGAATGTTTTTCCCGAAAGTCTATGCTCTATTGACCCTACCTCAGGAAAGATAGAATCAGTTTCTGAATTTCCTTCTTCATTCCGGCCTATTCAAGCCACGATTGATCCAACGGGAAAAACTATGGTGATAAGCGGTTGGAAAAACGGCTTCCTTGACTTGGCATTTTTAACTGAAGATGAAGGACTTCATTTTATTACTTCAGATGGTTATGCCGATCTCTCCCCTTCTTTCTCTCCCGATGGGAAAATATTATTTTTTTCTTCAGACCGAAATGGCGTGTACAATGTTTATGCATATTATCTTGATACTGGTGAATACTATCAGGTAACCAATGTGGTGAACGGATTGTTTGAACCGATATATAATGGACATAAATTTTACGGCATTGCTTACCACCGATCAGGATTCGATGTCTCAGAATTTCTATCGGATATCCATAGCTGGAAAAAGATAGAAGTAGAACCACAAGGAATTCCAGATTTACTGGATAAAACCCCTCCAACCCAGAATTTTGAAGATAAGCCCTATCAGGCGACCAAACATCTTTTTCCTCGTTATTGGGTTCCACTCCTCTGGGGTGGAACAACCAGTGCACGGGATTACCTGGGGTTTCATTCCTATTCACTTTCCTATCAAAGTGATTTACAAGAAAATTTCACCACGACATTTTCCTATCAGGGTTTGTTTGTGGATCCGGAAATCGATTTTTGGTTCTCCTTAGACCAGGAGAAATATCAGTATTCCCTCTCATTCGGTTATCCATTTTTTTTGCCTCACCAAAATCAGCTCAATTTCCGTGCCGGATATGAAAAGATTTATCGAGATGACAGCCTATATTCGGGATGTTGGGAAGGATTTTTTCTAAGTCATGACGGTTCTTTTGTTGGTGGGAATGACTCTTGGGTTACCAAACAATCTATTAACTTAACCTATCAAAATGGGAAGTACGAGGTGTATCCTGCCCAAAAAACTCTGTTTACGTGGGAAATGCAATCCTTTCGAGCCGGGAATATCGATCATTCCTGGTATGCTCAAATGGCTGTGGGGTATAGCACGCTTCCCCAGGATTTTGTAATCGGCGGTCGAGATTCATTGTGGGGAATCACTGGTTATCCCAAAGAATTCCTTCGAGGAAAAATTGCCGGCCGTTTTGAGTTGGGGTATGAATTTTCAGTAATAACTCTTGACCAACCCCTCTTCAGCCTGGGGTTAGTCAAGAGCATCCATGGAAAAATATACTGGATTGAGTCAGCAGCTGGAGAAAGCTGGAACACCTTAGATTGGATTGGAAGCATCGGGAGCGAACTTTCTCTTCAAAGTTATTTATCCGAAGGTTTCCCACTTGATTTAACTATGGGATATGCTCACCCTTTAGAGCCCAATCGCTCCGGCGAATGGTACTTGACTCTCAGTACTCGTTTTCGTTAATAGCTTTATAGCATCTAAAAACGATTCAAAATAAAAAATAACTCCATTAGCCAGTGGTTGCCATTTTCTGGAGCTGCTCCATCATATACATATAGTTCTGAAGAGGGACATCCGGTGGAACCAAGTGGTCGACAATTGGATAGTATCCACCCTGTTCAAGAAGCCAGGGAATTTTTTTCAATTCTTCATCGACCTCTTTTTTTCCTTTGGTGAGCTCTCGTTTGTCAATGCCTCCGGCAATAATTAAATCTCTTCCATATTTTTTCCGCATAGCAATCGGATCCGAGCCAGCTTGGACTTCCATAGGAAAGATTCCATTTACTCCACCCTCAATAAGAAGTGGAACTAATTCGTCAACATTTCCATCACAATCAAGCAGAAAAACATCTACTCCATTCTTTCGGAGAAAATCAGTGAGAATTCGGTAACGAGGAACCATCATTTCCTTCACAATTTTTGGTGAGACTAATAAACCACTCCGGTAACACATGTCTTCCCAAAGATTAACAAAGTCAAAAGTAATTCCAGCGGCAAATATTTTTTTAAAAATTTCCAGCGAGAAATAAACCATATGATCCATCATTTCTTCAATGAGTTTGGGATCGTCGTAAAGGGTATAACTAATACCGGTTAATCCCATCATATCACGGAAAATCCCAAAAAGGCTAATAGCCGAAACACCGAGAACAAAATCTCTTTCATTCCAAGACATTCCTTGAAGGTGAGGATCACGTTGAAAATCGGTATTGCTGATAACCTGCCAGTTTTCTAAAAACCGAGTAGGAGTTAATGGATCGAAACGGGTTTTAAATGACTCCCAGGTTTTCCGATTGGGAACTGGATAACGAATAAATTGAGGCATATTGGTTGGATCTTTTTTTGAAAAACGGACTACCCCTCCATCGATTTCCAGGATCACCACGGTATTTTCATCTTCTTCTAAGACTTTTCTTTCAAACTGAGGATCAACTGCTATAGGCCAGGGAGCATTATGGTAGGGACGTAAACTTAGAGTGAGAGTGTTTACGGGGAGATATTCAACCCGATCTTTTCCTAAACTAACATAATCATAAGGGCTGACATTGGCTGGTATCCCCTCCCGCCGCCAGCGTTCCACAGTTTCAAACCAGAACCAATGTCGGAAAACAAATGGGTCTCCAAAGCGTTGAAAGTGAGCAATTTTTAAAAATCTTTCACGATCATTCATATCTATCCTCTCTTTCGTTTTATAAATTAAGCAATCTTTCCTTATTATAAGATATATTTTATATAAAATTTGTTGAATAAATTTATTAGAAAAAATCGCATTCTTGATTAGCTTGCGATATACTACCCCTAAGTAATGGAGGGGGACCATGATAAATTGTTATGCAAAAAAAATCTTAGAGATTATCCCCAAAGAATACCAACTGATTATCGGTGAGATTGTTTTAATTGGGGTCTTTTTCTTTGTAGCTTCACCATCAACACTGTTCTTTCATAGTACCATGGGGGTTATGAGCCTCCTAATTGCTTATAATATCTTATTTCTTGGCACGAATTATTTACGGCTATCTTCCCAACCCTTCATTTTTAGTATCAGCATTTTATCGATTTTTTATATTCTGATTGATTTTATACGAATTTTTCTTTTTTGGAGAAATCCCTTTTTATTGAGAAATATTATTGACTTGACCATCCAGCTCTGGTTGATTGCTCGTTTTGCTGAGTGTGCAATTTTTTTAATCGGCTTTCTTGCTTGGTTTAAAAGATACCGTTTTTTATATTTAGGACTTATTTATTTAGGCTTAGTAATATTTTTATTTTGTAGTTCATTTCTATGGAACATATTTCCTCAAAGTTATCAACCCGGCTTAGGATTAACCAATTTTTCTTTAGTGAGTGAATATATCATCAGCGCTTTTATTTATATAACCTTGTCTATTCTTCTTTTTTGGAAAAAGAAAATTTCCGTTTCAGTACTTCGTCCGCTCATTATTTCCTTGATTCTTAGTATTGGAGCGGAAGTGGTATTCACCATGCTTCGTAACCAATATGGATTTATGATCGAATGGCGGGTTACTGTCAAGTTTTTATCTCTTCTCTTTATTTCTCAGGCAGTTGTCCAGACTATTCAAAATAGAAGTGGAAAGACCCGTTTATCGAATTATTGGTGGAGTCATTTTAAGCAAAATTCCCAACCCCAGGGAGAAACCGACGACTCTAAATTAGGCCAGGTCTCTTTTTCTCCCGATAATTTTAATCTTCCTAATCATATCCAATCTTTAGTTGATAATGCTCAGGACCTTCTCTTCCGTTTCCAGACGGTTGAACCCATGAAGCTGGAGTATATTAATCCAGCAGTAGAAAGAATAATCGGATTCACCCCATCTGAATTTTATGCCGACCCTACTCTTTTTATTCAAAGAGTATTTCCTGAGGATCGACCACTTTTGGATTTATATTTAAAAAATCCCACAGCTCTTGATAAACCTCTTGCCATCCGAATGATTCGTAAAGATGGCACCACTATCTGGATGGAACATAAATATGTGCCGGTTTATAACCGCAGAAAAAAAACTATAGCTATAGAGGGAATTGCTCGAGATATTACTGAGAGAAAGATAGCCGAAGAAAAGATTCGATATATCAGTTTCCATGACCCACTTACCGGGTTATACAATCGAGCTTTTTTTGAAGAAGAGATTTCCCGTCAAAATTTTCCTGAAAACCACCCAATCGGTATTATTTTAGGAGATGTAAATGAAATTCACTTAGTAAATGAAAGGTTTGGTCATCAGGAGGGTGATCGAATTCTTATTGATACCGCTAATATCTTGAAGAGGGTTTCTCGAAATCAAGATATTTTAGCCCGCTGGGATGAAGATGAATTCATACTTTTAATACCTCAAGTCGATAATGAATATCTCCAGTTTACCGTAGAATCAATACAAAAAGAATTACATAATATCGAAACCAATCCTCTCCAAGTCAGTATTTCCTTTGGATATGCTGTGAAAGAAAATCAGGATCGATTGATAACTGAAGTTATTGAAACAGCTGAAGGATGGATGTATTGGAACAAATTGACGAGAAGTAATGAATTAAGTCAAGATCTGGTTACCGCTATAGAAAAGTCGCTTCGTAAAATTACTCAAGAAACCGAAACTCATTCCGATCGACTCAAAAAAATTACCCAAAAAATTGGCCAAGAATTAGGGTTTTCCCAAGAAGAACTCCATCACTTGAACCTTTTAGCTCGGCTGCACGATTTGGGAAAAATTGCTACTCCCAAATCAATATTAAATAAATCTGGGCTTCTTTCTCCGAAAGAATGGGATATGGTAAAACGACATCCCAAGATTGGCTATCAGATCGCCTTGAATTTTTCAGAATTAACCCCGATTGCAGAAGCTATTCTTTTTCATCACGAAAGATGGGATGGGACTGGTTATCCCCAAGGATTAAAGGGGAATGCTATTCCTCTCCTATCAAGGGTTGTAGCAATTGCCGATACCTATGATGTTTTGGTTGATGGAAGAACCTATAAGAAACCGATATCCAAAAAAGAAGCTTTGAATGAGATAAAAAAAGGTGCAGGTTATCAGTTCGACCCGCACCTGGTTGAAGTATTTCTAAGAGTAATGAGTCAATAGGTATTATATAATTTCGAATCGCTCATTGTTTCTTGTCACTGTCTTTTATTTTACTTCTACCCATTGATTGTTTTTGGAGCTTTTTAGAATTGCTTCACACAAAAGTACTTCTCGAAGGCCATCTTTAAAACCCGGATAATTTTTCGGAGCGGATGGATCCAAAACAGCTTGATACACTTCTTTGAAGAGTTGTTTCGAGGTATCAGGGAAACCTTCGTTGTGCCCTCCAGGGAAAGAAACAATTTTTCTGGTTTCACTGTCTAAGAGCGAAGGATCTTTTAAGAGCGTTTGATTAGCTTGATCTCGATAACCAATCCAGAGTTCGTTGGGTTTTTCCGAATCCCAGGCAATTGCTTTTTGAGAGCCATCTATTTCAAAGTACAAGCGATTTTTTCTTCCAGCTGCGACCTGATTCACGGTTAACACACCATGACCTCCATTCCCAAAACGGAGAAGAACAGTGGCGTAATCTTCAGTGTTAATTGCAATGTCTTGGTAATCTTCCGGATGAAGAATTTTTCCTGCATAGGTTTCAACTGGTTTCAAGGGTTTTTTCCGAATGGGATAGAAAGTAGCAAAGTCAGCTAATACTTGGATGATTTTTTCACCAGTAACGAATTCAACCATATCCAACCAATGAGAACCGACATCAGCAACCGCACGGGATTCGCCACTCATGCTGGATTCCAATCTCCAATTATAATCAGTAGGATAGAATAGCCAATCTTGTAAATAAGACCCGTGAACAGCAAAAATTTCCCCAAGCTCGCCCTTCTTAACCTTGCGTTGTGATTCTCGAGCTAAGGGATAATAACGAATATTGAAGTGGACAGCATTGATTAAACCTTTTTTATCAGCTAATTCAACCAGCTCTTCTGCTTCCTGGCGGTTCATAGCCAAAGGCTTTTCACAAATAACATGCTTTCCAGCCTCTAATGCTTCTTTGCTCATTTGAAAATGAAGATGGTTGGGAGTACAGATGTGTACTATTTGAATTTTATCGTCTTTTAGTAAATCGCGGTAATTTCCAAAATGGTTTTTCACGTCATACTGGAGAGCTTTATTCTGGGCAATTTCATCGTTAACATCAGCAAGGCTAATGACATCAGCTAAAAAAGTTCGCCGTGCTGCCTCGATATGGGCAGGACCAATAAAGCCAGTTCCAATCACACCAACTTTAAGTGAATGATTCATATCGCTTCCTCCTTTATAGATATTATGATTTATAAAGATATTGAAAAAAGACTATCCTGAAAATACAGGAACGAGTAAAAAATGTTGTCATCCTGAGCCCTCACTTTTTTAGGAGCGTGAGGCGGGAAACGGTTCGGGATTGGTTTTTTTCCCTGTTCTTTCAAATCCCCCCTACCCCCTTTTCTAAAGGGAGAGATTGATCCTTATCCTAAAAGGTAAATACAATACCAATAATTAATTTAATTAGAATTTATGGGGGTTTGATCAATCAAGCCCCTACCAAAGAATATAAAATTGTAGGAGTACAATGTATTGTGCCCATTCTTTAATTAATGTAGCGACCTGCCATGGCATGTCGAATCTTGGATTTTCATCTTCATTTGGTGCCACAATGCAGCATACGAGTTTATCATTATTATCTCAAGCCTTGATTATTCTAATTGCTGGACATTTCTTCAGAAGTGATGATTGGGCAATGTTTGATGAATAAGCTTACTAAATTCGGATCAAATTGACTACCAGAATAATGTAAGAGCTCGTTAATCGCCTCTTCTTTGGTAAGAGGTGATTGATAAGGTCGGCCGCATCTCATGGCATCATAGGCGTCGGCAATAGCCATAATCCTAGCTAAGAGGGGGATGTTCTCTTTGGAAAGACCTCGGGGATAGCCAGTCCCATCCCATCGTTCATGATGTGCCCAAATAGTATCAGCGATGGTAGATATTTGATGTATAGCCTGGGCTATACGATAACCGATTTCTGGATGTTTTTTTATTTTTTTCCATCCGTCTTCATTGAGCGGGCCGGCTTGGGAGAGAAAGTCTATATCCATATTGATTTTACCTAAGTCATGGAGGTCGGCTAAATACATGAGTTCTTCCTCTGAATAGGGAAGATTGAGAACCATTCCAAACCAGAGACAAAGTCGACAGAGATCAGTTGAATGCCAGGTTTTCGGTTTAAGATTGTTGATAAAAGTTGAAAGCATTTTACGTCGGTAATGGTCAGATTCTATTAATTTTTCCTGGTACATGTTTTCTTCCGCATCAATAATGATTTTCTTAAAATCCTGAATGGGTAAAGATTTTGTCGAAACCCCGAGTGAAATGCTAATGGGGATTAAATTGTTCTCCTGCATTTGACATTCATTTCGGATTCGATCACAAATTTGTATTGCCGTCTCACGGTCGGTCTGGGGAAGGATAATGGCATATTCATCTCCTCCCCAGCGGCTGATTATGTCTTCCTGGCGGCAACATTTTTGTAATATTTCAGCAGTTTTTTTAAGAAGTTGGTCTCCTTCTAAGTGCCCAAAGGTATCGTTTAATATTTTTAATCCATTCACATCACCAATTATGACACTAAGAGGATGCTGTCGCTCAGTGTTTAGCCTTTTTAACTCTTCTTCAAAAAAGGGTCGGTTATAGAGCCCAGTCAAGCTATCGTGAAGGCTAATATATTGAAGTTTGTCTTCCGCCTCTTTCTTTGCAGTAACATTCTCTCCAGTGATGATCATTTCCTTAAGTTTTCCCAATTCATCAAAAATTGGAAAAATTTTATACTGTAACCAAAACTTTTTCTCCCATCGGGAGGTGTATTCCCCATCCTTTGATATTACTTGGTTTTTTATCAATTGTTTATAATCATCATTAAAAAACGGTTGTTCCGGGACAAAAAGATTTGCAAGGTTAGTATGAAGTATTTCTTCCTTATGAGTTGCTCCTAATATCTCCAACATGTGTTGGTTGATATCAAGAATTTCCCCACTAACATCAACTTTTAAAATACCAATTGGAGTTTTTTCGAAAAGATCTCGATAGTTTTTTTCGCTATCTTTAATTCTTTTTTCATTATATTGCTGCTGAGTTATATCACGCCCTACCAAAAGAATTCCTTTTTTGCTACCTTGGAGAAGACAGGGGCTTGAGCTCCAATCAATAATTTTTTGAAATTCATCTTTATGGGAAGGAAACTCGGTAATGAAATGGGCATCAGAAAGAGAACTCCCAAAATTTTGATTTTGGATGATATCTTCAATGGATACCGATGAAATTGCAGTTTTGAATAATTCCCGACAATCTTTTCCTAAGGTATTTTCACCGAAAAAGCCAATACCAGGTTGGTTAAGCCATTCTACTTGTCCTTTGTGGTCGAGTTGAAGGATAATTTCAGGAACGGCTTGAATCAAAGATGTTTGTTTTTCTTCGACCTGTCTAAGCTTTTTAAGAACCTGAAAAAGTCGAATGCTGATGTAGGTGAGAATGATTAAAAAAGCAAAAAAGGTAAGGAAAAGTTCCCGGTACGATTTATAAAAGAGATAAAGACCAGCAATCCAATAGGAAGCGGTTTTTGCTCCCTGATTAGGATTTCCTGGGGAAGGTGAAAGAAAGAACACCTCGGTTTCCGGACTCGTTGTTGACCTCCCAAAGGAGACATCTTTCCACTGTGGACCAAAGGTGACGACATCAATGGTTGTGTCCCCATCTGGTTCAGTTAAAATAATGCTCTCCCCGGTTTTAGAAAGTTCAAAATCGAGATGAAGCGGACCATGATCAGGTCTCCCATCAGCGATTAGAACGATAAAACCACCATCAGGAATGATCGTTTCCTGATGATATCCTTCCGGAATCTGCCATTTTAAGGGATCGTCTAATTTGTCGGATATAAAATAACCACTTATATCGATAGGTTGGGATGATGTATTATGAATTTCGATCCAATCATTAAGTTTTCCCGACTGGTCTAAAATTATGGAACCATTGGAAGCCATAAATTCAGTAATAAGAAGGGAGGCAAAGCTCTCTGCTGAGGTATTCCAAAAAAGGAATAGAAATATTATAAATACTACAATATATGAAGGACTTTTGAGCTCATAAAGATGCCTTATTTTCATTGAAATCATTCCTTCAAATATTTTTACCTGAAAAAATAAAAAATTTTCAATATTTTACCATACCCAAGATTTAATGAAAAATATTATTCTTTTGGGAAGGGGCACTCTTGAAGTGAGGTGGAGAAAAAAATGGCGCGCCTGGAGGGAGTTGAACCCCCAACCTTCGGATCCGAAGTCCGCGGCTCTGTCCATTGAGCTACAGGCGCACCCCTTCTTTTAATATTATAAAAAAATTTTCGAGAAAAGAAAAGAGTTAAAGCTTGGTTATTCCTGTTTGTTTTTGAACAGAATCAGATAGTAATTTTCAAATTGGATAAAATTTTGATATACTTATTAAGTTTGGTTTTATAAAAAAAATTTATATCGAGGGATGAATATGTCCGATATTTATTTACAAAAATTAGCTAAGCTTCTCCTTTCTTATTCCACCCGGGTCCAGCCCGGTGAGAAAGTCTTTATTACAGCAGAGGATGTTGCTATTCCTTGGATTGAAGCAGTTGCAACCCAAGCTTTTCAGATGGGGGCTGTGGTGCGAACCATCGTGGAGCTTGATTCGGTAAGATTGGCAAAATTCCGGTATGGAAGTCGGGAGGCAGTCCACGCTGAAGACCTTTTTTTTAAAACCATCGTGGATCATGCTGATGTTTTTTTGACTGCTTGGGGAAGTTGGAACACCAAGTCTCGTACCAACATTGATTCCGAAAAAATCAAAATGAGTATACAAGCCAACGAAGCGATTCGTCGAAAATTTTCCCAAAGAATGGGAGATGGAAGTCTTCGCTGGTGTGGAACTCAGTATCCTACTCATGCCGATGCCCAGGAAGCTGGTATGAGCTTAGAAGAATACCAAGATTTTGTTTACAGAGCGGGATATCTCCATACCGAGAATCCCATTGCTGAGTGGATGCGAATTGAAAAAGATCAGGAGAAATGGATTGGTTATCTCAATTCAAAAAAAGAACTGCGTATTGTCAGCGAAAAAACCGATTTAAGGGTGGGAATTGCCGATCGTACCTGGATTAATTGTTGTGGACGAGAAAATTTCCCTGATGGAGAAATTTTTACCTCTCCAGTTGAAAATCAAATCGAAGGGCTTATTACTTTTAGTTTTCCAGGGATTTATATGGGAAAAGAAGTTGAAGATATTTCTTTAAGAGTGAGTAACGGTCATGTCGTCGAAGCCCGGGCAAAAAAAGGTGAGGATTTACTCCGTGCTCTTCTCACCACTGATAATGGAGCTGGTTTTTTTGGAGAAGTGGCTATTGGAACGAATTATCAAATCCAGCAATTTACCCGGAATATGTTGTTTGATGAAAAAATTGGAGGTACGATACACATGGCTTTGGGAGACTCGATGCTGGAAGCAGGTGGGACCAATCAATCTTCAATTCATTGGGATATGCTTTGCGATATGCGTGACCAAGGGGAGATCTATGCTGACGGAGAGTTGTTTTATAAACAAGGCAAATTTATAGAAGATGTTTTAGGGTGAAGGGTTAAATTCTAATCAAACTTTAAGGGAATTCTAAGGTTATTCTAAGGTTGGGAGGCTAAAATAGGAACAATCAGTAAAAAGTCGAAAGGAGCTGGAAATAATGAAGAAGATTTTAAGTGGTGTTACCGTAGCTCTTCTGGTTGTTCTTATGGTTAGTAGTTTTGCTTTGGCTCGTGGACGAGGAGAAAATAATTATGGGAGACAGCTGACTGGTAAAACAGTTGAAATGAGCGGAACAATACAAGCCATTGATTTTACTCCCCCACAGATTGAAATTAAAGTTGATGCGGATGGCAAAGTGATTGAGGTTGAGTTGGGTCCGGTAAAACAATACGATCCAAAGGATTTCCAAATTGGAGCTGCTATTTCTCTGACCGGTGAATTTGTTGCAGAAAATGTATTTCTTCCCTATTCCTTTAAGGTAAACAATAAGACCTATGAATTAAGAGATGCTGATGGGTATCCCCTCTGGACAGGCGGAAAAAATGATAATAGTAATCGAGGAAACCAAAACCAAAATGACAATTGGGATTGTCGGGGACGATGCGGTCGTAATCGAGATGGAAACGGTCGAGGCATGATGGAAAACCGGGGAAAATGTAATCGGTAAAAATGGTTTATATAAAGGCTGCTCATTACATGGGCAGCCTTTTTTTTTGAATTTTCCTTCTATAATTATATTCAGAGTAATTTGCATTAAGCTGAAAAATCAATTAAATTATTTTAAAGAAAAAGATGAATATATTGAGGGCATAAGATGAATATTGGAAATTCTAATCAAGTAATTTTTAAAGAAATTCAATCCGTTAGATCTCAATGGATCTGGGGGTTAGTTTTGATTCCTATAGTGGTTTTTTTGTATGGGATGATACAACAGTTAATTTTTAAAAAAACTTGGGGAAATAATCCAATGTCAGATACAGGATTATTAATCGTTGGATTGATTGTCATTATCGGTCTACCACTGTTTATGTTTTTAAATCGTTTAGAAATTCAAGTGAGTAGTTATGGGGTTTATTATCGTTATAGACCTTTTCATTTCCAATATCAGAGAATTCCAAAAGAAAACCTGGTGAGTTATCAAATTGTCCATTACCAACCTTTGCGAGATTATGGAGGATGGGGAATCCGTTATGGAAAATACGGAAAAGCTTATACTCTCTCTGGAGATATCGGAGTTCAATTGGTCACTATTGATCAAAAGAAGATTTTACTCGGCACTCTTAGACCGGAAGACATGCAAAAAGCTCTTGATTCAATACTCAAAAAACACTAACTAATCTACTCGCTTGCTCCACTGACCCATCGAACATTTTATTGTTATTTACTATAAGTAAACAGTCTGATAGTTCAAAAAGAAAGGAATTGGGTCCTTGATATCAAAGGAGGTGAATGATAACGGATGATTTAGAAAATAAAGATAAAGCTGAAAAAATCCACCAACTATTACTTGAAATTGATGAACAACAGTTACAAGCCAAGTATCGTTTTAAACATCGTACACTGCCCTTCCTTATCATTATCGCTATACTGCTTTTTTCTGCTCTCTATCTCATTTATCCATGCCTCTATGGTTTCATAGAAACTTTAATTGAATTTATTGAAGAACAACCTCCTTTTATTCATGATCAAAAAACTCCTAATATTATGGTTTATGAGATAGATCAAAGGGGAAAGCTAATGAATCAGATTATTAGAAACACAAAATACCTACAGTTTGACCATCTATCCTGAAAATACCATCTAATAAATTCTTTAATCGGTCATTCTAAGCCCTGGTTTTTCGAGGGCGCGAAGATCTCATTTTTTAATTATTTCTGTCTTCTTCCCCAAATTTGTATATAATATTAAGGTGAACAGAGAAAATCATTGGGGGAAAGTAATTGATAAAAAAATAAGAATCATGGAGGTACCTTGTTATGGCACATATCGAATCATCTGGAAACATTCCAAAAAAGATGAAGGCGGTAGTCAACTATGCTCCTGGCGACTTCCGCTTAGAAGAAGTTGATGTTCCAGAAATTGGGCCAGGAGAAGTTTTGATAAAAGTTGGTGGTTGTGGAATATGTGCGGGAGATGTAAAAACTTTCCATGGTGCCGCACGAATCTGGGGAGGAGATGGTCAACCGGCTTATGTGAAACCTCCAGTTATCCCCGGTCACGAGTTTTATGGTCAAGTGGTGGCATTAGGAGAAGGCGCCAGCAAAAAGTATGGTTTGAAGCTCGGTGATTGGGCAACTTCCGAGCAAATTGTTCCTTGTGGTGTTTGTCGTTATTGCCTTCGAGGAGAATACTGGATGTGTGAAGTTCATAATATTTACGGCTATCAGAAACATGATGCCGAAGGTGGTTTTGCCGAGTATATGAGATTTCCAGCTACTGCTCGCAATCACAAACTACCCGAAGGCTTCCCCCTTCATATGGCCCCCTATATTGAACCGTTAGGGTGCGCTATCCATGCCGTTGAGAGAGCTGATATCCAACTCGATGACGTTGTGGTGATTGCCGGCATTGGACCTCTTGGATTTGGTATGCTTCAGACTGCTCGTCTTAAAAATCCGAAACTCCTGATTGCAATCGACGCAAAAGAAAAAAGATTAAATTTAGCTAAAGAATTAGGTGCAGATTTAGTTATGAATCCATTAAAAGAAGATGTGGTGGCTAAAGTGAAAGATCTGACCGATGGCTATGGCTGCGATGTCTATATTCATGCCAGTGGTAATCCCAAGGGAGTTCATCAAGGAATGAATATGATTCGAAAATTGGGAAGATATGTTGAGTTTAGTGTTTTCAATGAACCAACTCTCCTTGACTGGTCAATTATTGGAGATGTGAAAGAAATTGAAATTCGAGGCGCCCATTTGAGTCCCTATACCTATCCAGCTGCTATCCGCTTTATTCAAGAAGGCAAAGTGAAAGCCGAAGATATCATAACCCATGAATTTCCGCTCGTTGAGTTCAAAAAAGGAATGGAATTGGCAGAAAAAGGTGACGAGTCAATTAAAGTGGTATTGATTCCATAACCATTTATATAAGTCTAATGGCCAATTGCCCCTCTCTATCAAAAAGAGGGGCAATTTTTTTGTTTACTAAATACTTTAATTACTGGATAGATCCACATGCAACTTGGTGGCAATTGATGAGGATGAAAACCTAAGATTCGACCTGTCTTGGTATGTCACTAAATTAATCGGATGTAACAAAGACCGGAGGGGAGAAGGCGCGAGAGAGCAACATTTTCTACGTTCTGAGGAGTCCAGTGTCTTTCCCGGACGACGTGAGAATCTCATCCTTTCCAGTTTCATCGTTCCCCGATTCAATGATTCCATAAATTATAAAAGATGAGATCCTCACGGCTTTAAAAAGCGAAGCCTCAGGATGACGGCTTTTTTAAAATTCTTTTGTTAAAGCTTGATTTATTTAACCCGTCAATGGATTTTAAGAAAAAAGTATCTATCCTCTTTTTTATCCTATCCAATCAGATTTATTTCCATATAATGAGCGCCTTCAACCGGATTATTATAATAAGGCTCAATTTCATAAAATCCCAGCGACCGGTAAAGTGTAATTGCTTCTTTCATGGTCGAAATGGTATCAAGACGCATTTTATGGTAGCCTAATTCTTTAGCACGGGAGATGAGATGAATCGCCAAGCCCTTCCCGATTCCCAGTCCTCGGAATTCCGGTCGGACATAAAGTCGCTTCATCTCGCAGATTTGTTCCTTAAGAGGTTTCATTGCAATGCATCCAGCTGGTTTTCCATACACCAGAGCTAAATAAAGCAAACCTTTGGGAGGTGAATAGACGCCAGGGAGTTCATCAAGCTCTTGTTGAAAGTTTTGAAAGCACAAGCTAAAATTCAGCGATTGAGCGTATTCCAAGAATAATTGCTTGATATTATCGATGGAAGTTTTTTCATTGGTGACTTCCATGATCGTATACGGTTTATTCATATACAAATCCCTTTCCTATTGGAGGTGGATAAATGAAAATTAAATTTTTTACTATTTTATATGTCCTATTGGTTTTTTCGCAAGGCGTTTTCGCTGATTCTCCAGCAACTTCAACTCCCTTTTCTGAAGCTTATCTGGATATTCCTCTAGTTAAAATGGCACAAGAACAAGGGGTTCTTAAC